>CAYXQH010000673.1:0-3692 GCA_964467425.1 uncultured Saprospiraceae bacterium | reverse complement strand
GTCTATATAATATTTAAAACAATAGGGTGAAATACCATGTTTAATTACTTTATTTGTGAAATATTAACGATTTAACAGGATTATGAAGAAAGTAAAAACCTTAGGAGCACTTAAAAAGGCTGGATATAAAGCAAGAAGTATAAAAGAAGAATTACGTGAAAATCTTATCATAAAGCTGGAGAATAAAGAAAAGGTTTTTGAAGGGATCTTAGGCTTTGAGGATACGGTTATTCCAGATATTGAAAGAGCGATTTTGTCAAGACATAATATCCTTTTATTAGGCTTAAGAGGGCAGGCAAAAACACGAATTGCCCGATTGATGGTGAATCTTTTAGATGAATTTATGCCTATTGTAGGAGGTAGCGAATTAAATGATGATCCCTTGAACCCTATCTCAAGATATGCTGTAGACTTAATTGCAGAGAAAGGAGATGATACTCCTATAGAATGGGTGCATCGGGATAAACGTTATGTTGAAAAATTAGCTACTCCAGACGTAAGTATTGCTGATTTGGTAGGTGATGTTGACCCTATAAAAGCTGCTGCTCTAAAGTTGGCTTATTCAGATGAACGTGTTATTCACTTTGGCCTTATTCCGCGATCTCATCGATCTATATTTGTGATCAATGAATTGCCCGATTTGCAAGCTAGGATTCAGGTTTCCTTGTTCAACATTTTACAAGAAGGAGATATGCAAATTCGTGGGTTCAAATTGAGACTTCCATTGGATATTCAATTTGTTTTTACTGCAAATCCAGAAGATTATACCAATCGAGGAAGTATTATTACACCTTTGAAAGATAGAATTGAAAGCCAGGTCTTGACCCATTATCCAAAGAGTATTGAAATAGCTCGAAAAATAACAGAACAGGAAGCAAATCTTGCCGATTCACAACAGAAATTAGTTGAAGTTCCGGAAATGCTAAAAGTCTTATTGGAACAGTTGGTCTTTCAAGCCAGAGATAGCGAATATATTGATGAAAAAAGTGGAGTCTCCGCTCGACTAAGTATTTCAGGATATGAAAATTTAGTAAGTACAGCAGAACGAAGAATGTTGCTCAATAAAGAAAAGAAAACAACAGTACGTCTCATGGATTTCTGGGGTGTTGTTCCCGCTGTGACTGGAAAGGTGGAATTAGTGTATGAAGGCGAACAGGAGGGACCTTATGCTGTAGCTTTAAGTTTATTGTCTAAAGCAGTTAAGGAAGAATTTTTGAAGCATTTCCCGAATCCAGATAAGCTAAGAAAGGGCCAGGAACGTGATCCTTATGGAACCATTCGAACCTGGTTTGCTGCCGGTAACACGCTTAATCTTCTAAATGATGGATCAGATAAATCCTTTGAAAAAGAGCTGGATAAAGTCGCTGGACTAGCTAAGCTAATTGAAGGTAAGGGTTTTGCAAAAAAAGATCGACACACTTACATGGAATTAGTGTTGCATGGTCTAGCTGAATTTAATGTAATCAGCAAAGATATTGTGGATTCGACTTTTAATTTTAAAGATATGCTAGCCGGAATGTTTGGAGAAGAGGACGGTTTTGGTGGCTTCGGAGGGAATTAAGCAAAAAACAAGATCGTAGAACCTGTAGTGTAGCGAAAGATTCGGCGAGCTGAATACGAAAAGAATTTTAATAAAAATTAACAAGCATCCTAAATTATCACTTCGGATAATTTAGGATGCTTTTTTCGATAGATTTGAATAATTTCTAATTTGCAATACTTAAAATAAATTAACTCTTTGCAGTTCAAGATCTTATTAAAAGGAGCGTATTGAAAATTAGGACTGGCCTTTTTCATTTTAGAGATTTTGGAAATAAAATGCGTTAAAAACAAAATACTGTTTGAGTACCGACTAAAAGTCGGGAGGAGTTTATTTTGTTTAGGATTTTTTGGCGAAAATCTCGTTAAGAAATGAAAACAGCCTAGAATTTTCTTTGCTTCTTTCTTTTTTTCAATGAAAAAGAAAGAAGAGATACTAATTAAATAAAAGAAAACCATTCATCACTTTTTATAACCGCTCATCATAATCTCCCCGTTTTGTACTATCTTATCCTCTATCTTTGAGTTATTATTAAACTTAAAATATTTAATTATGAAAAAGATAATGGGATTTATATTTATGATGATGACCCTTTCTCTAAGTGCACAAGATATAGTCGGCGACTGGGAAGGCGTTTTAGAAGTGCAAGGAACAAAACTTCCAGTCGTATTTCATATCACTAAGGGAGACGATGGCTTTTCCTCTACGATGGATAGCCCAAGCCAGGGAGCAAATGGTATCCCTATGGATAAAACGATGATTCAAAAAGACGAATTGATCATTACCAAAGCCGGCATGGGAATTAAATTTACCGCAAGCGTCGGTGAAGATAATGCTATAATGGATGGAAAATTTATCCAGGGAGGAATGTCTTTGCCACTTGTTCTTAACCGAGTCGAAAAAGCTAAAGTAGATATTCCAAAAGGCGATTTTAATTCGCCTGAAATTCTTGGAGATTGGAATGGAGTGCTGGAGATTCAAGGAATGCAATTAACCGTTGTGTTTCACTTGATGGAAGAGAATGGATATCTAAAAGGAACAATGGATAGTCCGGATCAAGGTGCTAAAGGGATTCCTATGGAAAAAGTGTCTTATGAGGATGGAAAATTAACGGTTAAACAAAGCAATATGCTTATGGAGTATACGGCAACTTTAAATGAGGATAAAACCGGTTTAACAGGAAATTTCAAGCAAGGAGGAATGGATATGCCTTTAAGCTTGTCGAGAGAAAAGGTTGAAAAGGAAGCATTGGTTCGACCACAAGAACCTAAAGATTTTCCCTATCAGCAAGAAGAAGTAAAATTTGTCAACGAAAAAGGCGGACATCATTTAGCAGGAACATTGACCAAGCCAACAAGTGGAAGTTTTGATAAAGTAGTTGTACTTGTTACTGGATCTGGTCCTCAAAACAGAGACGAAGAATTGTTGGGACATAAACCATTTTTAGTCATTGCAGACCGATTTACTCGAGCAGGAATTGCGGTACTTCGATATGATGATAGAGGGGTAGGAGCATCAGAAGGCGCATTTAAAGGAGCTACAACAAGGGATTTTGCAGATGATGTAAATGCTGCTGTTTCTTTTCTGAAGAGTAGAAAAGATATGGATGGAAAAGCAATTGGTATTGTCGGACATAGCGAAGGTGGAATGATTGCGCCAATCGTTGCAAGCGAAAACAAAGCAGTAGATTTCATCGTACTTTTAGCAGGACCTGGAATTGATATTGTAGAATTGATGCTTCTGCAAACAGATTTAATTTCTGCGGCGGAAGGGGCTACAGAAGAAGAACGAGCACAGAATGCTATTGCTAGTAGAAAAATTTTTAATTATTTAAAAAGCAACACAAGTACAAATAAAGAAACCTTGGAAATAGGCTTAGAGCGACTATTTCAAGAAGCTTACGATGTAATTCCTGAAGAAAAAAGAGAAGGGAAAAGTATGGAAGAAATGTTTGCAGGCCAAAAGGATATGCTGATGGATGATTGGTTTCTTTACTTTATGAAATTTGACCCGCAGGATTATTTGACAAAAGTAAGCTGTCCAGTTTTAGCCATCAATGGAGAATTGGATTTGCAAGTGACCCCCAAAGAAAATCTAGAAGGCATTGAAAAAAGCTTGCTAAAAGCGAACAACAAAAACGTAACTATAAAAG
>CAYXQH010000672.1:0-3693 GCA_964467425.1 uncultured Saprospiraceae bacterium | reverse complement strand
GTTGGTTAGAAACCAACTGATCTTACACACGAGGCTGGAGCCTCGCGTGAGCAGGTAACTTGAATAAATTAAAAAAGCTGTGGCAAATTATTTTTGAAATTTGCTATCCTTTCCAAAAATTCTTAAATTAAAATCCTAAAACAAATACTCACCATGCAACAATCTACTTACATAGCACACATTCCTCTTTGAGGATATTTAAACTTTAAGGAAGGTTATTATTGAAAGACGTAGCAAGGCATCTACTTTTCAATATTCATTCTCTTTTTTAAAAAATTCCCAAATTCAAACAGCACTTAACCAGTTAATAAATTTTGGTTCTTAGACAAATTGAGTGAATATCCCTGAAAGGGATTAATCATATAGCATCGGGCATCGCCCGATGGGATTGAAACAAGCTGAAAAGCCCTGAAAGGGCGAAATCTTAATCAACTGATAATCAGTTGCTTACGCCCCTTCAGGGCTAAACATTTGAGACTAAATTCAAAATCGGGCGATGCCCGATTCTATTTGATACCACCCCTTCAGGGTGAAGTCCACAACATTTATCTAAGAACCTAAATTTTTAAATAAAAAAATATTATCAAATTTAAATATATTTGTATTTTTAATATTTATACAGTCTCACACATAAAAATTCTACATGAAAAAATTCGCCTTCACCTTATTCATGCTTGCGTGTTTTGCGTTGAACACTCAAGCTCAAACAATTTCTGAAAACGTATCCATTCAACTCTCGGCTAGGATAACTACTGCCCCTCCATCGGCCATCATTGCATGGAAGCCAATTGCAGGGCTGGAAAACTATTTAGTTTATAGAAAAAATCCATTTTCTGTAGATTGGGGAGCTCCTACTGTTTTGGATCCTACCAGTACGGGTCTAACTGATACCAACGTAGCACTCAACGATCGTTGGGAATATCGAGTTATTGGAGTATACCCTGACAACACGTTTGCCTTCGGTCATATTCAAGTAGGATTAGGAAGTTTAGCATCTGAGGTGGCAGGTAGAATGTTACTGGTAGTTGACTCTACTTTCAAAAATTCATTAGCACCTGAGATTCAGCAATTAGAGGATGATTTTGTGGGAGATGGATATACAGTCTTTCGCCTCGATGTTGATAGAACTGATTCACCAGTGGACATAAAAGCGCGCATTGAAGCGACCGTAGCTGCCAACCCAAATCCGAATAATCCAAATGAGCGTTGGTTCATGTATTTATTGGGAAATGTGCCGGTACCATATTCTGGAGATTGGTCTGCGGCTGGTCCTCCCGATGGACATGCGAATCATGGAGGAGCATGGCCGACTGATCAATATTATGCTGTATTTGGTGGAAACTGGTCAGATGATCGAGTGGACGACACCTCTCCATCAAGAGCTGCAAATGATAATGTACCAGGCGATGGAAAATTTGACCCAACTACCTTTCCTGCCGTAATTGATTTGCGAACAGGGCGCGTTGATTTTTCAGATATGCCCGCTTTCGCGGAAAGCGAAGAAGAGCTTTTAAGGCAATATTTAAACAAAGCACATGCTTACAAATCTCGACAACTTATTCCTTCCGAAACTGCAATCATTGATGATAATTTTCAAACTCGGGCAGAAGGATTTGCTCAAAGTGGCTGGGCGAATTTTGGTCCACTCGTCGGTTTTGATAATATCTCTGCGGGCGATTATATCACTGAACTGAGTACGACTCCACATCTTTGGTCTTACGGTTGTGGTGGCGGTTCTTATACGAGTGCTGGCGGTATTGGAAATACGCAAGACCTTGCAGACAATGACTTGCAAGGAATTTTCACGATGATGTTCGGTAGTTTTTTCGGAGATTGGGACAATCAAAACAATTTCCTTCGAGCAACGATTGCTGGTGGAAACTCATTGACCTCCATTTGGTCAGGAAGACCGCACTCCTTTATGCACATGATGGGACTTGGTGAACCAATCGGAGAAGCATATTGGTTAAGTCAGATGAATCCATTTTTGGCAAATCCTGCTGACCCAACTCAACTTCCACTCTACCTTCAGCCCGGAGCAGTTTCTAGAGGGCTTCACCAATCATTAATGGGTGACCCAAGTTTAAAAAACAGATATACCGACCCTGCAACTAATATTACTTCAAATCTACAAGGTAATAGTCTGGACGTAAGTTGGACTGCTTCCGCAGCAGAACCAGATATTTTCGGATACTTTGTTTATACTTCATCCAATCGCCGTGGCCCTTATACCCGCGTTACGCCACAACCAGTTTTGGGTACGAATGTAACCATAGATAATGTTTCGGCAGGCGACTTTGTTTTGGTTAGAACATTGGCGTTGGAAGTCACTCCAAGTGGTGCCTATTTTAATTTAGGAGTGAGTGAAGTGCATGAAGTTGTAGCTAATATCGCCCCTTTATCAATTTCAACCACAGGAACCAATCCTTTGTGTAACGGCGGTACTGATGGAGCAGCAACAGTCACCGTGACAGGAGGCATGCCACCTTTTGACTATGCTTGGTCAAATGGCGAAACCACTCCTACCATTTCAAATCTAATCGCTGGAACTTATGAGATAATCGTAACCGATGCCAATATGGAAACTCAATCAGCAAGTGTCACTTTGACACAACCTGATCCGATTGAAGCGAACCTCACCACCGTGGACGAAACAGGTTTTGGTAGATCAGACGGAACAGCGACCGTCTCCCCTACCGGAGGTACGGCTCCTTATGATATTACGTGGAGTACTGGTGCTGGCAATCCAAATACAGGTTTACCCGCAGGAAATCATACTGTTACTATCTCAGATTCGCAAGGATGTATGGAGATAGAAGATTTTGTAATAAATGGGTTTAATTGTCCAGTCATTTCAGCTGATCCCGTAGTCACTGCGCCCAAATGTGCGGGAGATAATGGTACGGTTGGGATAATTGTTACTGGTGGAACGTTGCCAATTACTTTCACATCAGGTGCTCCGGGAGAATATGCTCCAGGCAATTATACTTTCGGTGGAACAGATGCGAATGGATGTCCTTTTGATGGAGTTTTTGAAGTACCAAACACTTCGCCTATTGTTGCAAATATTACAGTTGATGATGAGAGTGGTCCTAATCGAAATGACGGTTCTGCTTCTGTAAATCCTTCGGGTGGAACGCCGCCTTATATGGTTTCTTGGAGTGATGGACAAACTGGAAATACCGCTTCCAATTTGGCTCCTGGCGATTACACCAATGTTATTACCGATGCGAATGATTGCTCGTTTACCACCAATTTTACCATAAATAGTGCAAGTTGCAATCTAATGACAGATGTTGCAGTTACGCAACCAAATTGCCCAGGTGAAGAAGGAGAAGTAGTGATTACGGTTACGGGTGGAACGCCTCCTTATAATTTTATTATGAATGGGTCGGGGACTTATGCGCCAGGCAATTATCAATTTTCTGGAAGTGATGCCGATGATTGTGGTTTCTCTGGTTCATTTACGATAAATTCTATTAATGATTTTGTCGTTACCGAAATGATAACAAATGCATCTTGTCCGATGATTGCCGATGGTTCGGTTTCTATTACTATTTCTGGTGGTACGCCTCCATATACTGTAAATTGGTCAAACGGAACTACTGGATTGACAGTAACGGATCTTCCGGCTGGTACAATTACGGCTTTGGTTTCTGATGAGAATGATTGTACATCTTCCTTTTCTTACAC
>CAYXQH010000671.1:0-3700 GCA_964467425.1 uncultured Saprospiraceae bacterium | reverse complement strand
AATGCTCTGTCATATAATATTCAGAAGAAGTTAGGTTTTGAATGGAAAGCCCTTTGGTTTTATTGATGAAAAAGATGAGCGCTTCCTGAGGTTGTTCAGTCTCTTCAAGAATCTTTTGGACTACTGGAATAATCTCATTGGGGCTGGACGATTTTATTTTAAGTTTGCTTTGATTCATCAAGGTTTTATACTGTTCAAATCCTTCAGCATATTGTTGAACTTGCTCCGAACTATGACAATCATTAAGCATTTTTAGAATGAAATCAACAGGTTTACCTACTTTGCCTTCCAGGCTAGAAAGCGGTAAAAAAGATTCACTGATTTTTGAAAGATAATCCTCGTGATTGCTATTTAACTGAAGATTACCTTCTTTTAAAAAATCAATCACATTGGCTTCTGAGCATCCTGTAATAAAAATAGTGCTCGCAGATGCAAGCAGGATGTTTCGAATGGCTTCACGTCGTTTCATATGCTAATTATTTTATTCATCGAAAAGATAAAGAAATAATTAGACTAAATAATTATTGAAAAGGAAAATTTCTGGAAAGTAAATGAATGAAAGGTCAACGGACAATAGCCAAAGGTTAAAAACTCTTTTATTAAAATATCTAACCTATGACCCTATGACCCTATGACCTATGTCAAACCGCCTGGATAATATCATACTGCGTCAACACATGCCAACCTCCAGAACGATCTTTTGCGATAACTGCGGGGATTTTTTTACTGATGTATTTTGACAATTGACGACAAGGCAAGTCTTCCTGAACGATTGGAAATGCAGAATCCATAATGGATTCAATATTTGTTTCCGTATTTTTCATTGGGTTTTCCAGTAGGTAAGTCAGTACCGCGCTTTCTGTTAATGAACCTACAATTTTCTCCTCCTTCATGACAGGCATTTGTGAAATGTCGTAATCTTTCATCATAGTAAAGGCTTCTTTAACGGTTGCATTATGTTGAACCGAAAGAAAATCCTTGTTTGATTTTTTAGCAATTAGATCACGCACTTTTAATTCATCATCCAGAAACCCTCGATCGCGCATCCAGTCATCATTGAATATCTTTCCAATATATCGACTACCATGATCATGTATGACCACCACAACTACATCGTCTTTGGTCAGTTTATCTTTTAGTTGATTCAAACCTGCAAAAGCAGAACCAGCAGAATAACCGAGTAAGATACCTTCTTCTCTGGCTAGTCTTCGAGTCATCACCGCACCATCTTTATCAGTTACTTTTTCAAAAAGATCAATCACATCAAAGTCTACATTCTTAGGAAGAATATCTTCACCAATTCCTTCTGTGATATAAGGGTAAATTTCTTTTTCATCAAAAATACCCGTTTCATGATATTTTTTAAAAACAGAACCATAGGTGTCAATTCCCCAAATTTTAATATCTGGGTTTTGTTCTTTTAAATATTTCCCGGTTCCTGAAATAGTCCCACCTGTACCCACGCCAACTACCATATGCGTGATTTTACCTTCGGTCTGTTTCCAAATTTCCGGACCAGTAGATTCGTAATGCGCTTGACGGTTAGATAGATTATCGTATTGATTACACCAATAAGAATTTGGAATTTCTTTACTCAATCGCTCCGCGACGGAATAGTAGGACCGGGAATCTTCGGGCGTGACATTTGTTGGGCAAACAATCACTTCTGCACCTAGAGCTCTAAGCAAGTCAATTTTCTCCTTGGATTGTTTATCGCTAGTCGTAAAAATACATTTGTACCCTTTGACACATGCGGCAATAGCAAGCCCCATTCCCGTATTTCCTGAGGTACATTCTATAATCGTACCTCCAGGTAAAATATCACCTCTATCTTCCGCATCTTCCAACATCTTAAGTGCCATTCGATCTTTAATAGAATGACCAGGATTGGTGGTTTCTAATTTTACTAAAACTTTGGCAGGTACATCGGGACAGACCTTATTAATCTGAACCAAAGGGGTATTTCCTATAGTTTTGAGAATGTTATCGTAAATCATGAATTGGCAAGGTTTAATTTAAGTCTTTGAAACAACTTCTTTGATACGGCTACAAAGTTATTTTGTTCTAAGATAAAATGCAGGAATTTGGAGATAAAATTTTAGAAAATGAGGAAAAGTTAAGAATTGATAGTTTGGTAAATAAACCAAGCCTTGCTGAAAAGGAGAGATTAAATCAATGTTGTCTATTTCAATATGGAAAACCTTACTTCGTATACCTCAGATGTACATAAAAGCGCCCATCTTTTGCACCTAAAAGTTTTGCTGCACTAGGAGAAAGCACGATGATAACGTTTTCTTTATAAACACTATCCGGCATTCTACCAATGACTTTTGCATAAACCGTTCGCTTTTTCATAGGGTTGGTAACAGCTATAATGGAGTTAATTGGAGCACTACGATGAAGTGCATAAAGTTTGGTCTCTTTTTTATTTTCTTTTTGCCAGAAAGCAACGCCTCTCTCCAGGTGTTCTTTTTTTACTTCCCTGTTTTGATTGTACCTTCTACGCATCGCATCATTTTTCTTCCAGATGGGATGCCCTCTAAATTTACGATTGGTTTCTGGAATGCCTTCAACACTCATCCAGCCCAGTTGTAGCGTTTGCCCTAAGCTTATATTAAAAGACGTAAGATTATTTCTAACCATCAAGGTATCCACGGGCATTTGAAAAACACGTTTGGACAGATTGAAAACGGTGTCTCCTTTTTTTACCTTATAACAAATCGGGACTAATTTTGACGAATCAAAAGCTTTACTTTTAAATCGAATGATGGATTTATTAGGAATGGGAATTTTTATAGCCTGACCAATTGAAATTGTATTGTTTTTAAGCTCTGGATTATAAAAATAGAGTTCTTCTATCGTAAGACCGTAAAACTTAGATAAAGAAAAAAGGGTTTGTTGAGGCGCAATATTATGATAAAACACCTTTTCCTGGTAGGCACCTATAGATATGAATATAGAATCCTCATTCGTTAAATAATGAGCGCTATTCCCTGTAACTTTCAAACTATCTAATAGCGTCTGTGCAGGGAGATTAAAATAAAAACTTATTAAAAAAGAGAATAGAATAGCTCTCTTCATAGTATTTCTTTTTAATGCGGCTTGATATAGCGTTTCGTAAATTCTAAATCGTGAATTTAAAGATTAAAAAATACTAAATCCAGTTTTGTGTTCTATAATAACACAAATTTAGTAAAACGGCTGAAAAAAAACCATAAGAAACTAAGCTAATTGTTAAGGGTTTGATAAATTGGGGTATGAAAACCTTAGCTGTTATCCCTGCCAGATACGCATCAACTCGCTTTCCCGGAAAGCCACTGGTAGATATTAAGGGCAAAACGATGATTCGAAGAGTCTTTGAACAAGCTTCGGCAGCTGATTTGATAGACAAAGTAATTGTTGCCACGGATGATCAGCGAATTTATGATCATGTGCAGGGTTTTGGAAACGTGATGATGACAGGAGAACACCAAAGTGGTACGGATCGGTGTGGAGAAATAGCAGAACGATTTCCTGAATATGATACCATTTTGAATATACAGGGGGATGAACCGTTTGTTCCTCCGGAAATGATCAATGAACTAATCTTATTTTTAAAAAACAGTGGAACTTTTAAGATCGGAACCTTAGCCAAAAAGATAAATGAATCAGCTTTGCTTTTCGATCCTAATACGGTAAAAGTATTGATGAATAAAACAGG
>CAYXQH010000670.1:0-3704 GCA_964467425.1 uncultured Saprospiraceae bacterium | reverse complement strand
TCTGGAAAAAATATTGACAGACCAACAATGGTGCGTGTCTTGGAAGATGTATTTAGAACCTTAATTAAAAAGAAATATGGTTCTGATGAAAACTTTGATGTCATTGTTAATACCCAAAAAGGGGATTTGGAGTTGTGGAGAGTTCGAGCAATTGTTCCAGATGGTGAGGTGACGGATGATCGTAGCCAGATTTCAATCTCAGAAGCATTGGCGATTGATGAAGATTATGAAATTGATGAGGAATGTTATGAACAATTACACTTGGTTGATTTTGGGCGTAGAGCGATTCAAGCAGCGAGACAGACTTTAATTTCTCGTTTGATGGAGTTAGAAAAAGACGACATTTACAAAAGTTATAAAGATCGTGAATTGGATTTGGTGGTTGGTGAAGTTCACCAAATTGTCAAAAGAGACATTCTTATCATTGATGACACGACTGGCCATGAGTTATTAATGCCAAGAGACGAAACGATCAAAGGAGAATATTTCCGTAAAGGAGATATGGTGAGAGGCATTATAAAAAAAGTGGAAATGCGGAACAACAATCCAATTGTTATTGTTTCGAGAACGGATAACCGCTTCCTTGAAAAATTATTGGAACAAGAAGTTCCAGAAATTGAAGATGGTTTGATCAGTGTGAAAGGCGTGGTACGACTTCCAGGTGAAAGAGCAAAAGTCTCCGTAGAATCATACGATGATAGGATTGATCCAGTAGGAGCGTGTGTTGGTATGAAAGGTTCGAGAATTCACGGTATTGTTCGTGAATTGAGAAACGAAAATATTGATATTATTAACTATACCAATAATGATTCGCTCTACATTCAACGGGCATTAACTCCAGCAAAAGTTTCTAATATTGACTTGAACGATGAGCAAAAACATGCAAATGTTTATCTCGAACCAGATCAAGTATCTTTAGCAATCGGAAAGGGTGGTACAAACATTAAATTAGCTAGTAGATTAACTGGTTATGAAATAGATGTCTTCCGTGTAACTGATGAGGTTGAAGAAATCGAAGATATCGATTTAGACGAATTTTCCGACGAAATTGAAGCGTGGATTATCGACCAATTGAAAGCGATTGGTTGTGATACTGCAAAGAGTGTTTTAGAATTAACACCTGAAGAATTGGTTAGAAGAACTGACCTTGAAGAGGAAACTGTGAAAGATATTGTGAAGATTTTTGAGGAAGAGTTTGCAGAAGAAGAAAAATAAATTTTCAAAAAGAAGACCTAAATTTATCTTTAATACTTTCGGGACGACTCAATTGAGCTCCCAAAACATCTGATTTTTAGGTAATTCTAACAAAAAAAACGATTCAAAAGGCAGAAAGCATTGAATTTCAATAGTTTAAAAACTCTATATCAAGGTTTTTCAACTATCTTTGCGCTCACTTTGGATACACATAGATGAGTTGAATAGTTTATTAACATATTACGACACACAAGTGCTGACCAGATTGAAGAAGCACCTAAAGCTATTTGGTGATCATTTTTTATTAATTTTTTATCAAAACACATTGATGATTATGATGTAGGAAAAAATCGCTTTATAAAAATTGCTTTAGGTTTCTCTTTCAATACTAGTCGGCTTTTTTCAATCGAAAAATTCTTAAATGGCCAGAAAGGTATTAGTAAAGGTTGCAACCGAACTTAATGTAGGTAAAGATTCAATTGTGGATCATTTACTTAACAAGGGGTTTGAGATTGACAATAAGCCTAACGCAAAAATTACTGAAGAAATGTATGCGGAACTTGTAAAAGAGTTTCAAAAAGACATGGCTAATAAAAAGAAAGCCGACTCTTTAGTAATTGGTACTCGACCTGCTCAGGTTAAAGAACCAGCAAAAGCGAAAACAACAATCAGTTTTTCGAGGGAAGATGTTAATAAGCCTAAACCGTTTTCTCTACGCGGTAAAAAAGAGGAACCAGCTCCGCCACCTCCTCCAGCGCCAAAACCAACACCACCTCCAGTTCCGGAACCTACACCAGAGCCAGTAGTAGAAGCTCCTACTCCGGTAGTGGAAACGCCACCTGTTGTAGAAACACCAGTTGCAAAAGCGCCTACACCAGAACCAACTCCACCAGTTGAAGAGCCAACCAAACCTGCTCCGAAAAAGAAAGGGCCAGAAATGATTGAACGCCCTCAAAATAGTGGACTCAAAGTGATAGGAAAAATCGACTTGGAGGCGAAGAAAAAAGCAGATAAGAAAAAACCTAAAGCTAAACCTGCTCCGAAAAAGAAAGAGCAAAAAGCAGAAGCGCCAAAGCCTGCTCCAGCTAAAAAGGTAGAACCAAAAGTAGAAAAGCTTGCTGAAAAAGCTCCTGCTGCGGAACAACCTGTTCCAGAAGAACCCAAAAAGAAGGCGGCAGATCCAATAGAAATGAAGCGTGCTAAAACGCCAGAATTACGTGGATTGAAAATCTTAGGTAAAGTAGATGCAAGCACACTTAAAGAGCAAAAACGACCTAAAAAGAAAAAAGAAGGACAAGGTAAAACTGATAATAAAAAGCAAGGTGCTGGCGATGGCGAGAAACAACGCAGACGTCGTACCACAAGAAGAAAAGTAACACCAAACAGCAGAACAGGAAATGCACAAGGTGGAGGTAATAGACAAGGAGGTGGCAACCGCTCTGGTGGAAATCGCCCCGGTGGCAATCGTCCAGGTGGAAGACCAGGAAATAGACCTGGAAACAGATCGGGGGCTCAAGGCAGAGGCAGAAGAGATGAAGTAAAAGAAGTTTCTAAAAAAGAGATAGAAGCTAAAATCAAAGCAACCATGGCTCGAATGCAGGGCGGTGGAAAAAGAAAACGTCAAAAACTTCGTAGAGAAACCAGAGAGCGCTTGCGTGAGAAGCAAGAAATGCGCGAAATGGAAAAAGTATCAGACAAGCTGCAAGTAACAGAGTTTATTTCTGTGTCCGAGTTAGCAAGTTTGATGAGTGTTTCTGCTGCAGATGTAATTACAGCTTGTTTTAGTTTAGGAGTAATTGTTTCTATCAACCAGCGATTGGACGCAGAGATTATTGAGTTGGTCGCTACTGAGTTTGAGCATGAAATTGAATTCATTAGTGCAGAGGAGGAGGAAGATGTAGAAGTAGATGATTTTGATGATGCAGAGGAAGATTTGGAGCCAAGAGCACCGATTGTCACGGTGATGGGACACGTTGATCATGGTAAAACTTCTTTGCTGGATTATATTCGTAAAGCAAATGTAGCTGATGGTGAAGCGGGGGGTATTACCCAGCATATTGGTGCATACGAAGTAGAAGTGAGCGGTAAGAAAATTACTTTCCTTGATACTCCGGGTCACGAAGCCTTTACAGCGATGCGAGCACGTGGTGCAAAAGTAACCGACGTTGCAATCGTAATTGTAGCTGCGGATGATGGTATCATGCCACAAACAAAAGAGGCGATTAGTCACGCTACTGCAGCGGGAGTGCCTATCATTTTTGCAATCAATAAAATTGATAAAGACGGCGCTAATCCTGAAAAAATTAAAGGTGAATTGGCTGCTTTGAACTACCAAGTAGAAGATTGGGGTGGTAAATATCAGTCTCAAGATATTTCGGCGAAAACAGGTGCCAATATTGAAGAACTTCTCGAAAAAGTACTGCTCGAAGCAGAATTGCTTGAATTGAAAGCAAATCCAGATCGTGGTGCCGTTGGTACGGTGATTGAGGCTTCTTTGGAAAAAGGACGTG
>CAYXQH010000669.1:0-3715 GCA_964467425.1 uncultured Saprospiraceae bacterium | reverse complement strand
CTGAACAAAACGACCTGTTCTTCGCCCAAAGGTAATAAGCGAAAAGATTTTCTATGGTGGGCGGTTGCACCATGTTGACGAATAGCTTCCCGATGTGCTTTGGTTGGATAGCCTTTATTGCTTTTCCAATGGTACTCCGGATATTTTTCTGCTAATTCTTCCATGTAATCATCCCGATACGTTTTAGCCAAAACAGATGCTGCAGCGATGGACAGATATTTTCCATCTCCTTTTATGATGCAATGGTGTTGAATATCAGGATAGCTTAGAAATCGATTTCCATCAATCAATAATGAACTTGGTTTTGTTTTGAGTTGATCAATGGCGCGATGCATTGCATGAAAGGAAGACCAGAGAATATTGTATTTGTCTATTTCTACAGGATCGAGCTTGGCGACTGCCCAGGCAATGGCTTCTTTTTCAATAACAGGACGTAGCAACATCCGCTGTTTTTCGCTGAGCTTTTTAGAATCATTCAATAATGGATTAGAGAAATCTTTTGGAAGAATAACCGCTGCAGCAAAGACAGGACCGGCGAGGCAACCTCGACCCGCTTCATCACAACCTGCTTCAATTTCGTTTTTATCTAAATAAGCTAATAGCATCTAGACAAATGTATACAATGTCTGCTGAATCTTAAATAATAATTGAGGAAAATTTATTGAGATATGAAAATTACAAAGTTGATGATGGCTGTTTTAAGTTTTTATAATCAAAAACTCTACCCGGCGATTTTGGCTTCGCCCTTCATCCGTTTGATTACTGGCAACAGGTTGAGTGTTACCAAAACCTTTGTATCGTGTGCGTGATCTGGAAATGCCATTTTCATTAAGAAACTCTACGACAGCTTTCGCTCTTTTTCTGGAAAGATAAATATTATAATCATGCTCGCCCATACTGTCTGTATGTCCACGGATTTCGATAACCATCGTTGGGTTATCTAGCATAAGATTGAGCAGCTTATTTAGTTCCACAAAAGAACGAGGCAATAATTCTGCTTTGTCCGTATCAAAGAAAATATTTTTTAACTGAATAATTTTTCCTTGCTCGACAGAAATACAGCAGAGGTCATCTTCCGCAACTGGTACATTAATGTAAGGTTCAGTTTTTTTCAAAACTACATCATCAACATAATAGTATGCGTAATTAAGGCAATTACTAAAAGGGATTCTTCTTGTAGTTAGACTATCAGAATAAAAATTTCCGATCAATAAATATTCTGCTTCCGTTTTAGCAACAAAATTTCCAGAAACTTTTACCCATTTATGTTCAGGAGCAGAAAGAACCTGCTTCGAGTTAATCTGTGGTGTATAGTCAATTAGTTTATCCGTATTGATTTTTATTTTTTCTTTCGAAAAGTGCATTCCAAGATTATTAATCTGGATAGAACGAGGCAAATGACTTACATAAAACTCGGCATAATAGCCTTGACCAACGATAAGTGGTTCTCTTAATTGAATCTGGATATACTCTCGACAATGTGGTTTTCCTTCTTCACAACCATAGGCTGTTATACCTGCCATTGATTTTCCAAGATGTGGGCTCTGTTTTCCAAATCCTTTTGCTGCCCAATGTGATGGAACCCGTACTTTAGGACCAAAAACATCCGGGGAAGCTGCGGTAGCAGAATCCCAATATTTCATGACATCTGTAAAATGTTTTCCTTTGTAAAACCAACCGATAGGCGTACCGGAGTAGGATTCAAAACCTGGATTAGGGACTATATTTTCTAATGGGATACCTGTACCAGATTGGCTAAATCCAATGGTAGAAACCAATAAAAATAGAAATAACAGGTACAGTTTATTCATCTTTTTAACTATGATCCTTCTTTAAAACGACTTTTAACCGTATAGGAGTATATTATCGTGCCATATTATTATACCCTCAACTATGCTTTTGACGGTAAAAACTAGCAAAAAGCCACAGAAACCGTAGGTTTAGCAGTGATTAGAAGCTTTTAATTAACCAACTACACCGACTTCCAGAGGTAAATTTTCTGCATCTATCCGAGGTCGATCGGACGATAATTCATCATTTTCGGGGGAATTCACTCCAAATTGGAAGCGATATAATGATTGGATGCCTTTGTCATTAACCACTTGATCATGTATGACCTGTAATAAAGGGGAGTTAATACCGACTGCGTCTGAAATTTCTCGGATTCCTTCCCTGCTTTGCCGAACTTTCATCAGATCAAAAACAGAACGAATACCAACTTGTCGTAGCGGCTCGATATTTTCTTTTGCATAACAAAGGAGTTTTGCCTGACCAATCCAATCCAGAACTTGCCGCGCACCATAAGGAGTTTCAATTAATAGTTTTGTCAGACTTGTGGTTGCCAGATTCTGAGCATTGTCAATTCCAATCTCAGCTAAGCGCTCTCGATGTGCAAGACTTATACCTTCAATTTTGTAAAGAGAAAGGATATTTTCGTTTAATTCATCAGGGCTGACAAATCGCTTATATAGATTGATGATATAGTTTAAAACACGCTCTGGAAACATCCCCGTCAAAAAGGAAATGGCCCCAAGACTAGATTGGAAACTTATAAAGTTAGTACTGCTATCTGCTCCGATAACAAAAGAGAGTACCAAGGCTATAACTGAGGCAAGGATGATTCTAATTCCTGCTGTATAATAAACACTAGGAGATAAATCATAAGCGACCATTCTACGGATTATATTTTGAGCAGACCATAAAAAGCCACCCAGAAAAGCCATAGAAATTACAGATAGACTTTGGTAGATTAAATTCTGATTTTCTTTTCCATAAAAAGCACCTGTCAAAAGCAAGCTATCCTTCATGTCTTTTGTAAAAGCATCGGTATATACGAAATAAGATATTGCAAGGCCGCAAATAAGCGTTGCGAAAACAACAGGAAGAAAAAATTTGCCAACAGAATAAGTATCTTCGACCCTTCTGCTAGAATTGATTTTCATTTCATTTAAAGCTTTAGCATATTCCTTTTTTTTCTTTCGAACCATAAATGTTAAAAAGGAGATCGCTGTAATAGGCATAAAACCACCTATGATGAGGATTATGATGAGCTTTCCAATGTTTGAGAATTCTAATAATTCTGTCATAGTGTTTTCTTTTATATTTTATTCACTCTTTTAACTTATACGGAAAAGGCGTAAATAGTGTTGTAGTATCTTATAATAATATCAGAATAAAGTCTAATATACAGCAATTCTTAATTCTAGGGAAATTTATATGGTTTCTAAATAGATGCTATATGCTATATTTTACCACGTTTTTTTAAACAAATACCTATAATTAAGGGTTATTTTTGTTAAACACCAGCATAAAACGATGCGAAAACTTAGGATACTTTCAATAACTGTTTTTACTATTCTCTCTCTAATAAGTTTGTTTTATGTTTTTCAACTAAAATTTGCTTTTAGTCTGGATCAGTTTTTTCCGGAAGGAGATAAAGAATTAGAGTTTTTTAAAGAATTTACAGCAGACTTTGAAACAGATATCAATTTTCTGCTTGTAGCAATTGAACGGAAAGAAGGAGTTTTTGAACAAAAATTTTTAGAAGACTTTCACGATTTTACTTTAGCTACGCGAACACTTCCCTATATCAAAGAAGCTCAATCTTTGACGATGGTTTCTTACCCGCTTAAAACACCTTTTGCGATTACTACTGTCCCTGCTATCCATATTGATAAACCACAGAAATATGAAAAAGATAAACGGCGCATTTTAC
>CAYXQH010000668.1:0-3730 GCA_964467425.1 uncultured Saprospiraceae bacterium | reverse complement strand
TAAAATGAATATTAAAAAACTGATATTCGCAGCTATAATTACTGCCCTTGCTTGCAACGTTTCATTTGGACAATTTTCAAAATTGAAACGAGCTAAGCAACATATGGAAGCGCTTAATTATCAGGAAGCTATCCAGATTTATAATGAGATTTTACAGAAAGGGGACGACTCTGATGCGAAAATGAATATCGCGGAGTGTTACCGAAAAGTAAATGATACTGAAAATGCAGAGTATTGGTATGGGCAGGTGGTTCGCCTTCCTGAATCCAAAACGCAGCATAAATTATATTATGGTCAAATGCTCCAGCGAAATGGAAAATGTGATCTGGCTAAAGAATGGTATCAAAAATATGTCGAAGAAGCTCCCGGAGATGTCAGAGGACAATTCTTGTTAAGAGCTTGTGATTATGAAACTGAATTAAGAACTAAAAACGCTGGTATTTACGATGTACAAAATTGTGAATTTAATTCCAGCCTGGATGATTTCGGACCTACTTTATATGAAGAAGGGTTTGTTTTTGCTTCAGAACGCGATAAAGGTACGGCGATTAAAAGAAAGCACGGTTGGACAGGAAATCCATTTTTGGAGTTATTTTATCTCAAAGCAGAACCTGTTGATCGAGATGATGCATGTGGAGAGAAGACCTATAGTGCACCTGAAAAGTTTTCGAAGGATTTGAATTCTAAATATCACGATGCAGCAGTTGCTTTTTCCGGGAACGGAAATACCATTTATTTTACCAGAAATAATTATAACGAAGGTAAAGTAGGAAAAAGCGATGAAGGCATTGTGAAATTGAAAGTATATTATGGAGAAGTTGGAGAAGATAGAAAGGTAAAAGAATTAAGTAGCCTTCCTTTTAACTCTGATGAATACTCTGTTGCTCACCCTACTTTATCTGGGGATGAAAAAACATTATATTTTACTTCTGATATGCCTGGAGGATTTGGAGGAATGGATTTATACTATTCTGAAAAAGGTGATGGTCGATGGGGACCGCCAATGAATTTAGGACCTTCCATCAATACAGAAGGAAATGAAATTTTTCCATACTTTCATAAAGGATCAGAACGATTATATTTTGCTTCTGATGGACATATTGGTCTGGGAGGTTTGGATATATATTACATGGATCAAAAAGAAGGTGGCGAATGGGGTACTATCGAAAATCTAGGTTATCCAATGAATACCACTTCTGATGATTTCGGAATTGTTTTCAATGAAGAGGGTACTTGTGGATATTTATCTTCGGATCGTGATGGAGGTGTTGGACGTGATGATATTTATTCATTCCGAAAAACAGCTTCTCCAGTAAAGATTTTAGTATTTGATGAAAATACAAAAGAACCAATTGAAGGGGCAATGGTTATCAATGGCTGTTCAGGCGATACGATGACTACCGCTGCAGATGGTTATGTAACAGTAGATCAAAAAATGGGTGTTTGTTGTACGTTTACAGCAAGCAAAGAAGAATATACAGAAAATGCAAAAGATGGTTGTACCAAAGATATACCGATCGGAGAGGAAGTTTTAGTTGAAATACCACTAAGCAAATCCATCGAATTTGTTTTGGAAGGTGCGGTATTTGATGCATTGACTTTCTTACCTTTAGAAGGTGCTCAATTAGTATTGACGAATGACTGTGATGATGAAGAGCAGACTTTTGTAACAGATGAAACAGGTGTTTTCTCTTTCAATTTGAAAGAAGAATGCTGTTATACCTTGAAAGGAACTAAAGATGATTATCTGGCTGCAACTGCAACAGATCAGTGTACAAAAGGTCTGACCGAATCGATGACTTTACAGGTGAATCTTAATTTACAGCCAATTAAAGTCACAGGGCCAATTGCAGTTAGTGATGATCCTCCAAGAAATGTTGATCCAAAAGGAACTGATCCAGATGGCAGGGATGAACAAACTCCTAGTCCGACATATGAGGACCTTGGTAAAGATGATCCAATTCCATACTTAGTCCATATTTACTATGATTTTAATCAATCATTTATCCGAGATGATGCAGAGCCGGAATTAGATAAACTGTTAACCATGTTGGTGGACAATCCACAATATATTGTTGAGATTGGATCACATACGGATTCGCGAGGATCGCATAGATATAATCGACGATTATCTCAAAGACGAGCAGAATCTGTTGTTAGATGGCTGACTAATAAAGGTGTATCACGAGATCGATTAGTACCTGTGGGTTATGGAGAAACCGTTAATGTTAATGGTTGTGAAAACCGAATTCCTTGTAGTGAGAAAGAGCATCAGCTCAATAGACGTACGGAGTTTAGAGTGATTGGTAAGGTCGGGGATTCTGATTTTATCGAAGCTTCTCAGCCAGACCAAAATCCTAGACTAGGAAAGGTTTGTGTCGGTTGCCCATTCTAGTAATTAAAAGAAATTAAATATTAAAAAAGGAGAATTAAACAACGAGTTTAATTCTCCTTTTTTAGTATAATAATCTCAATCAGCTTGCCGAAGTCTTCATTTCGTTTTGGACTCAATGATCTTGCATATTCACCTTTCACCTTTGTCTATTCTACATACAATACCAAGCCTTTCAAATAAGAACCTTCCGGATGAAATAAACCGACGGGATGATCTGCCGGCTGACTCAAGCGATGTAAAACTCGAACTTTTCGCTTTGCTTCTATTGCAGCGGCAACAATAGTATTATAGAAAAGTTTTTCATCGACGACCTGCGAGCAGGAGAAGGTAAATAGGATACTGTCTCTGCTGATTTTTTGCAGAGCGAGACTATTGAGTCGTTTATAACCTTGAACGGCATTGTGGCGCTTGTTTAAGCTTTTTGCATAAGCGGGTGGATCGACAATCATTAGATCGTATGTCGTCTCACTTTCTTTTAAAAATGCCATAACATCAGAAGTAAACGAATGATGCTTTCCTTGATAAGGTTGGTTTAATTCAACATTGCGATCCGTCAAATCCATTGCTTTTTGAGAAACATCAACAGAATGAACGAGGCTTGCTTCAGCTTTCAAGGCATAGATTGAAAAACCACCAGAATAACAAAAGGCATTGAGTACTTTTTTACCTTTAGCATAATGTGCTAAAAGTTTTCTGTTTTCTCGCTGATCTAAAAAGAAGCCTGTTTTTTGTCCACTGATCCAGTTGACTTCGAATTGATGATTATGCTCTAAAATGATTTGGTGTTCTTTGTTTCCAAACAGATATGCATTTTCGACAGTCTTTGCAAAATCAGGAGGAAGAGAGGTTTTACTTTTATTAAAAACAGCTTCAATGTCGGTACCAAAGACTTCTTGAATAGCCTTGGATATTTTTTCTCTTTCTAAAAACATCCCAATCGAATGACACTGAACAACAGCCGTTTTATCATAGAGATCAATGATAAGACCTGGGAGTCCATCACCTTCTCCGTGAATTAGACGATAACAATTCGTTCCATTGTCTGTTAGGTGTAAAGCCTGCCGGATTTGATAGGCTTTTTTGATTTTTTTAGTCCAGAAATTTTGCTTTAAATTCGTTTTAGCAAAAGAGCAGATTCTGACCATGATACTGCCATTTTGAAAATGCCCTGTAGCTAGATATGCATCTTTGGAACTGTATACTTCAACGACGTCTCCGTCGACAATGTCCTCTGGTTTTGAATAAATTGCTCCTGAAAATACCCAGGGGTGAAATCGAAGTAAGGAGGCTTCTTTATTCTTTTTTAAAATTATTTTTTTCATAAGTAGCCGTAAA
>CAYXQH010000667.1:0-3731 GCA_964467425.1 uncultured Saprospiraceae bacterium | reverse complement strand
TACCTGTATTTGGAGGTAATATTCCTGCTCCATTCCAGGTGACACTATAGTTATTTATATCGCCATCACTTGAAGTAACACTAAGAGTGGAAGTTTCTACACCTCTACAAATAGTTAGGTCTCCTGTAATACTAAGACCAAGATCTCCATCTGAATTTATTTCGATATCTTGAAAGAATGTATCACTACAACCAGTAACCCGTGATCTAACAATTAAAGTAATCGTAAAATTACCTTCTTGAAGATAATCTGAGTAGACAGGATTCAGCTCGTTTGACATATCACCATTCCCAAAGTCCCAAATAATTTCAAAATCAGATGTATTAATACTTGGATCTTGAATAGTAAAGATGACAGGTTCTCCTGGACAGGCTAACGTATCAGCACTAAATGTAGCATCAACATCATCAACAGTGATATTGATTAATTCATCGGCAGTACATGGCTCTCCTGCAAGGTCTTGCTCCAAGATTAATCTTACGGCAAAACTACCTGTCGTAAGAAATGTATGCGTAACATTATCATCATTTGAGATAACTGTTCCATCACCCAAATCTAATCTGAAAGATTCTACATCAACTAAATCAGAAACTATAAAGTCTATTGACTCTCCTAAACAAATTACTCGATCAGAAGCTGTTAACGTTCCAGCAGGTGCAACGAAAACATACTCGCGACTGAATGTATCAATACAACCATTCGTTGTGGAAAGAATCAAAGAAGGTGTGAAAGTTCCTCTATCATAAAAAGTACTGAAAGAGCCTACCGTAGAAATAGGGCCCATATTAGTACCAGCATTCCAAGTATAACTATTATTGTCTAAATCTGGGTTATTTGCATCGTTAGCAGTAAAAGTGATTGGTCCTGCACAATTGACGGCATTTGCATCTAAAGGAGAAGTAAACGTCGCATCTGGGAAATTTTGAACAGAAATTGTTCTGGTTCTAAATTGTCTACAACCCGTCGCATCTTCTGTGAACTCAACTCTTAGCTCAAAAACTCCTGCATCGGGCATCACACGACTACCATTGTCTGCTGTTATCCCTAAAGAAACGCCATCCAAAAACCATTCATAAGTTAAAAAAGAACCTTGATTAGTCACATCTGTTGCTGAAAATTCTAAAGTCTCCCCCACACAAAGGTTAGCATCTGGAATATTAAGAATAACTGCTGGAGCATAAATATCAACAGATTGGGTAACCATACCAGTACACTCAAACTCATCTGTGGTCGTCAAGGTTACCTGAAAAGTTCCAGCAGGCAATGAAAAATCACCGGGGTTTCCATAGGTATGAACTGGGTTTTGCAGCATACTACTATCGCCGTCACCAAACATCCAAGACCAAGATTCGATAGTTGCATTACTAGTCGAACCATCTGTAAAGGTGACATCATTTGGTGTACAAATAGGATTTGGTGCAAATGTGAAATTTGATATTGTTTGTACAATAAAAGTCGTATCTCTCAAAGTGTCGCGACATCCGTTGATATCTTCGACGAATAATTCTACGGTTTGTGTATCAATACCCATCCATGCATATTCTATAATTGAATCTTGCGTCACAATAGGAGGATTTGTATCTGAGGGGTTCCAAGTGTACCCTTTCCAACAGTCCGCATTCACGCCATTTGACATCGTCGCATCAAACATGATGGGAACACCTTGGCAATAAGTCGAATCTAATTCAAATTCCGCTTTAATATCACGTATAGAAACAGTCACGGTATCAAAAGAAGTAGGACAACCGCTTGCAGCATTCGTTGATTCCAAAATCACTTCAAAGTCACCTTCCTCAGCATAAGTGATCGTTGGATTTGATAAAAGTGAACTATCACCATTTCCAAAAAACCATTTTCTATCGGTCGCATCCATGCTTAGATCTTCAAACTCCACATCGAATGGTGCATCACACTCAATCAAATAATCAATCTGAGCAAGTGGTCCATTTACGGTGATGAAATCAGATTTGGAAACAGTAGTTGGACAACCATTGTACAAAACAGTCAATTCAACATCCATTGTTCCAGTCATGGATTCGAAAAACCAAGTTGGATTGGCATCATCGGCACAATGTGAAAGTCGACCACCTTCGGCATCGAAATGCCAAGCATCAATTGTCGCATCACCTGTTCCCATAAAAACAATACTGTCTCCTGGACAAATCGTGGTCGGACTCGCTGTAAAATCAGCCATCACTCCTTCTCCAACAAATACTGGAATTGAAAAGGAAGTGTCTAAACAACCCGACGCATTTTCTATTATTAAAAAAGGTTCGTAATCACCTGGCGTGTTGTATGTATATGAAACAGGATCCGTATTCGTAAAAGTCTCTTGTCCGCCATCGCCATATACAAAAGTATAACTGACAATATCTTCGTTAGCAGTACTCAAGGAGTCAAAAAACATAACCGTCAAAGGCGCACAGCCCATTGTTGTATCTAATGTGAAAAGTGCATTTGCTGCATGCACCGTATCACTTCTTTCAAAAAATCCTTTACAACCTCTTTCGTTGAAAACAGTCAACGTTGTATTAATTATTTGCTCCCCATTTATACCATAAGTTGACGTATCACCTGGGACAGTGAATGTGCCAATCATATCCATTGACTGTGACATATCGTTAAAGGTCCAAATCGCACTATCAATATTGGTCGCAGTCGGTGTATAGGTAAAATCCTGTGGCAAATCACAAGAAAAAACAGGATCAGAAACAAAATCCGCAAAAATCATATCAACATAAACCGTGATAGTAGTATCGTTGCTACAACCACCCGGATCTGTTACCGTAAGCGAAATATTATAATTTTGTTGGTTAAAAAAAGTAACCGTTGGATTACGCGCGGTTGAGGTCATCGGGTCGGCACCTGCTCCAAAATTCCATAAGTAAGAACCATTGGAAGAAGTATTATCTAGCAAAATTGGCTCACCAGAGCAAAGCGTATCTAAAATATTGAACCCAACTAACGGGCTTCCGATATTCACAATATCAGTAGCGGTAGAAGAACAACCCTCTGTATCTGTAACAGTTAGTGTTATCGGGAAAGCACCTTCTTGCGTGTAATTTTGAGCAGGTGGATTTCTATCGGTAGAAACATTTCCATTTCCAAAATCCCAAGAATAAACCAAATCATTATTCGGATCATCCGTTGTATTCGTAAAATTAACCGTTAATGGCGCAACACAGGCAGAAATATTATCTACCGTAAAAGATGCATCCAACATACTTGTTGTGATAAAGTCTTCTATTCGATTAGATACTGTACAATTTGGCAAATTAGATACAATTTCTAAAGACACTGTATAGGAGCCAATCATATCATAATTATGAGAAATTGGATTTCCACTACCAGAAGTACCATCACCAAAAGTCCAATTAAAATCAGTGATAGAACCTAAAATATCAGGATTGATTTGACTCGCGTCGGTAAACATTGTTGTCAAAGGAACACAACCACTCATCGGGTTTGCCCCAAAATCAATTACTGGTTGCGGATAAACACTTATTGTTTCCGTATTTACGACAGGACCACCTTCTGTATTTCTAAATACAACTGTATAAGGATCTACTCTCGCATCATAATTATGGGTAGGATTTCTTTGAGTAGAACTACTCCCATCCCCAAAATCCCAGAAATAAGTAGAACCACTTGGTGCTTGGAATCTAACTTCCAAAAGTTCACAACCCTCATTTACATCTGCCGTTTGGACTTGGCCATAAAGGGTGAAGGAT
>CAYXQH010000666.1:0-3734 GCA_964467425.1 uncultured Saprospiraceae bacterium | reverse complement strand
GGATGATTTATTGCATCCTTCGAAAAGGGGTTTAAACATCTTTTTCTATCAATCTTTTTTTGAAACTTTTGTTGACTGGCGTATTCCCACTCTGCCTCTGTTGGCAATCGATATCCCGAAAATAAAATACCATCATTAAAAACAGCTCGCCTTTCTCCTCCCGTTCTGAGGTCTCGCAGATTTTTTCTAGTGTCTCCCTCGTATTGCCCATTCAAATAAGCTTCAAAATTAAAACTGTCCTCATCCTTTTGCTCAGGATTAAAATTTAGTATCCCTTCTTTTATCAGTATCGCTTCATTTAAACGATCTGATTTCCATTGTAAATAATTTTGAATTTGCATCCAACTCAAACCAGTTACCGGATAATAACTAAATGCCGGATGGGTCATATAATTATTGATATAGGGATCATTGAACTTTAAAAGACTAGTCGGATTATGCTGCTTCGGTAAAGCAGATTGAAGTACCTCTGGATAACTCTCCTCAAAAACAGCTTTTAACCAATCCAAATAAATGAGGTAATTAATATTTGGTTCTTCTGAAACTCCCATATAAAACGAAGAAACTTTTCCATTACCAGGAACAAACACCATGTCTGCAGGAGCAGTTTGTCCGATAATTTTCCGATTTTCAACAATAGGCTTTTTGGAAAAAGAACTTGTTTGTTTACAAGCTATTGATGTAAACAGGATTATTACAGAAAAGAGAATAAGTTTTTGATTTGCATTTTTCATGATCATAGCTTTAAAGACAGGTCTCATCAACCAATAAACTAGTGGCCTGTTAAAATCTTAAGAAGGTTCTAAAATAAAAAAACCAGATATATAATTTCAATACATCTGGTCTTTTTATTTTTTCAATGGAGCTTATCGGAAATCTTATTCCATTACTTTGACCTCCACTCGATCATTTTCTTTATGCTGTGCATTCGAACAATTCACACCATTCGAACAGTTGTTTAATAAAACCGTTTCACCATAACCTTTAGCAGAAATTCGATCATTCGAAATTCCTTTAAAGACAAGGTATGCCATTATAGACATTGCTCTTTTTCGAGAAAGGTTATGATTCTCTACATCGTCTCCAATAGAAGGAGTATGACTTCCTATTTCAATTTTCAAGGAAGGGTTACTCTTCATTAAATCCAACACGGCACCAAGTGATCGCGTTTCACGTGGAGACAACAGATAAGAACCGGTAGGATATTTTAACCCCTGGATGACAAACCCATTTCGTGGAATGGCTTGATTGGTTTCTAAAAATTCTGCCAATCGAGGCAACTCTAATACTTCATCTGAAAGCATGGATGATTCCGTCCCCATCAGAACAGGAGGTTTACTCTCCATTGGTTCACGATCTAGAATACTGGTCTCTTCCATTGATGGCTGCTCTTCAACAATTTCTTTTAACTCACTTTCACGTACAGGAATTTCTGAAGGCAAGTCTTCTGGAAGTGACTCTCTAATAGTCGGTTCATTTCTAACCATCAGGTCAACCTTTTCTGTTGTTTGTTTTTTTACTTCCGTAATTTTTTCCGCTGGTTCTTCTGTAACAGGAATAGATCGAACAGCTGGCACATCCATCTTTTCTTCCTCTACCTTTGGCTCAGCAATGACCATTTCTTCTTCTACATCAATCGTTTCTTTTTCTACAGGTAAGGAACGAACAGTGGGTTCCGTTCTTATCTCCGGTTGGGTTTTAATCTCCGGTTCAAAAATTTCCGGTTCTATCTTTTCTTCATCTATAGACACGGATGCTTCTGTTGGAACAGAAGTCTCTACAGGCTTAGGTTCTTCTTTACTCATCGATGGAATTACTTCTTCTCTAACTTCTTCCAAAGCGATATCTTCCGCCATTTCACCTTCCATATTTTTTACTAATAATTCTTCCATCTCTGCTTCATTGGCAGCTTTAGAAGGAGAAATATTTGTTTCAATAACTTCGTCTATTGGATTTTCCTTGGAGACAACTTCCTGATTTGGCATTTCTTTAATGACCTCTTCAACGATAGCTTCCTCTACCTTTGGTGCATTTTCGGCGACAGTTTCTACTTTAGTGACTTCTTCTTTAATCACTTCTTCTACAACCGCTACTTCTTTTACTTCCTCGATAACTTCCTCTTTTATTGTGGGTTGATCTATCCCTTCCTCTTTCACTTCTGTTTCAGCAACATCTTCAAAGTCTAGTGATTCCAATTCTGCATTTATACCTTCCATAATTTTAAAAATATAAATGTCATCATCTCCACCATTTCTTGCAGACGCAAACATTCCTTCTTCCATAGATTCGTCAAGGAACAAAGAAATATCATCATAGGAGCTATTGATTGGTCGACCAACATTGACTGGTTTTTGCCAGCTTCCGTCTTCTTTTAGATTAGAAAAAAGAATATCGAATCCTCCAAAACTCAAATGCCCTTTAGAGCAAAAGAATAGTTTTCCTGAGCTGTGGAAAAAAGGAAACGCTTCATTAGAATTTGTATTTATAATCGGTCCAAGGTTAGTAGGTCTTCCCCAATCATCTCCTTTCTTTTCTGACATATAAATATCTGTACCTCCAAGTCCTCCAGCTTTATCTGAAACAAAAAACAATTTCTTCCCATCGGGGGATAATGCAGGATGCATATAATTACGCTCCTTATTACAAAAGGATAATAGTTTTACATTTTTCCATTTTTTCCCATCTTCCGATTCCGCACTATACAGTTGAATATTGTAGGAGTTATTTTTCCCAAGCATTTGTCCTGTTCTTGTAAAAACCACCGTTTTAGCATCAGCTGTAAAACTTACTGGTCCACAATGCTTATTTAGGTCATTTAGTTTTTTAGAAAAATTATTTGGTGCACCATAGTTACCTGCACCATCTCCTTTGCTAAAATATATACGTTGATAATCTCTTCCTGTCCAACCGGATTTTTGTTTGAGTGGATTGATACCTGAGGAGCGATCTGATGTAAATACTATTCCATCATTTAAATAAAATGGAGCAGAATCATCTACTTCAGAATTATGTTCAAATTCGGAAAGATTAACATTCTTAAAATATGGATTCAATGTTTTTATTTTATCACAGGCATAAGCCATCCGAATCGCATTTTTATCTTCCGGAACCTTTTGATTGTATTTTAAAAACCAATTCTTCGCGAGATCATACTTTTCATTACTCATCAATGATTCCGCATAATAGAAATAGGTAATTGGTTTTGCTTTTGGATTTTGAACGACCTGGCTATAAGTCGTCTCTGCTTGGACCATTTGATTCGTCATCCGATAGCAATAAGCCAATTTAGTCCTGGCATTCAGGTTATCCTTTACACCCAAAGCCTGTTCGTATAAGCTTATAGCATCAATATATCGGTTTTGCTTATAAAAGCTATTTGCCTTTTTTAAGTCTTTCTTTTGACCAAATGCTCCTGTTGCAAAGATGCAGCACAGAATAAGAATTAACGTTTTAATAAGATTCATTATCGCACTTTTTTAATAAATTAGAGGGGCAGGAATAGCTCCTTGCTCAGAAATAATCCTAATTACTCTAATTATAATTACTGTATTTGGGTGTCTATTGATAGTTATAGCAGCAAAAAATGTGCTATTAATTTAGAGAAAACGAGCCATAATAATGCCTATTTATCATTAAAACTGGCTAATTCATAGATTTGTGCAGGTCATTTATTACAAAGATGATTACAAGTTATAACATTTTGAATGACAAGTAAATAGTTTGGTATTAAAATT
>CAYXQH010000665.1:0-3737 GCA_964467425.1 uncultured Saprospiraceae bacterium | reverse complement strand
ATCCGATTACATTACAAAATCTGTTTTATTGATAATTACCAGTCAATAATATTGTAAAAATAAATATGTTTTGGCGATTAAAATAACGGAAATGCCTCTTTTTGTGACGGCATTTGTATTTGTAATAACGAGAATTATTACAAAGGGTTCAAATATATAGAAAGAATTGTGACTTTTAACTAAAAGATTATTGAAATACTCGAATATAGTCGACTTCCATGACCTGTGGAAAAACAGTTGTTTGATCAGGACTTCCTGGCCAATTACCACCTACAGCGATATTAAAAATAAAAAAGAAATCTGCGTTAAATAAATAAGCTTCTCCATCCAGGCTACCTGGATTTACGCTATAAAAAATACGATCATCAACAAGCCAGTGGATTTCATTTTCAAGCCAAACCAGCGAAAATACATGAAACTCATCGATGAATTCATTTGGAACAATTGAAAAGGGCTCGCCAATAAATGAATTGTTAGGAGATGGTTGACCATAATGAATTGTGCCGTGAACGGTACTTGGCTGATGGCCAACTAATTCCATAATATCAATTTCTCCGCACATAGGCCAACCCACCGTTTGGAAATTCGAACCAAGCATCCAAAGCGCAGGCCAAATACCTTGACCTTTTGGCAGTTTTGCTCGAATGTCAATTCTACCGAATTTAAATTCTTTTTTGTCCATGGTAGTCATTCGCGCAGAAGTATAATTGCTATTATTCCCTTTGATTGCAGTAATAATAAGATGTCCATTTTCGGTGCGCGTATTTTCGGGAAGATCTGTATAGTTTTGAAGTTCATTATTTCCCCATCCGCCTTCTCCATTTCCGATTTCAAAATTCCAACTATCTGTATCGATCGCAGAGTCATCAAATTCATCTCCCCACGCTAAGGTCCATTCAGGATAGGTAGCAGGAGTCATATAGCCACCTGGAAAAGTTGGCGTAGTGGAATCATCGTTAATGATGAGCCCTTGTCCAGAACGTTTGTTGACGGTTGCATTCTGTTCATTCGTCAGGTAAATCGTAAACCGTTCATTCGCTTCATTGGTTTCGTCCGCTTGAGTTTTGACCTCTAGAGTCTTTGTTGTTTCCGGAGCCGTAAATGTTAAGGTACCAGAGATCGATTCATAATCGACGCCTTTCATCGCACTTCCATATCGAGTCTCATAATTGACATTGACGGTTCCAGTGTATTCGCCAGCAATACTTACTTCAAACGAAATCGTATTATTACTGCTCGTTCCTTCCTGCGCTTCTCCATCACCAACAGAAAGAACGGGCAATGTCGTCATTTGACTATCATCATCTTTGTCTTTACATGAATATAAAAGGACAAGAAGAAAAGCAGCAAGCAAGAAGGAAACTCTGGACATAATATTAAATTTTACAAAAAATCAAATTTATTGAAAAACCCGGATATAATCAACAGCCATTCGCTGTGGGAATACAGTTGATGCGTCTGGGCTACCAGGCCAGTTACCACCAACAGCAACATTGAATATAAAAAAGAAGGATTCTTGAAATTCACTCAAACCTGCGGGCGTGGTATCGATTACATTGTATTGAATGTCATCCACGTACCAGATGATCTTTTCACTATCCCAAACGATAGAAAAAACGTGGAACTCCTCTGCGAAATTTGCTCCAGCTAAAGAATACGAGTTGCCATAGCTTGCATGGCTTCCAGCATTGTCCCAATGGACTGTACCGTGAACGGTATCGTCATTACCATTACCTCCAACCATTTCCATGATATCAATCTCTCCGCAAGAAGGCCAACCTACGGTCGCAAAATTATCGCCTAACATCCAAAGCGCAGGCCATATGCCTTTCCCTTGTGGAAGTGCTGCACGAATATCTACCCGACCATATTTATAACTCTTTTTACCTTGAGTTGTCAGACGAGAAGATGTATAATTAAATCCGCTTTGATTTTCTTGCTTCGCTTCAATCATCAAATAATCATTTAGAACGATAGAAGTGTTTTCTGATTTGTAATATTCTAATTCATTATTCCCCCAGCCATTATTTCCATTTCCTATTTCAAAATTCCAACAAGTCAAATCTAGAGAAGATCCTTGAAATTCATCTTGCCAAACTAAAGTCATACCTGGATAACTTTCTGGTGTTTCATATCCTGTTGTAGGAATACCAAAAGGATTTCCCGAAGCGGAATCATCATTTATAATGGTGATCACTGATTTGGAGTTTAAGAGATTTACATTGGTAGGATTAGAAAGTTGGAGTTCAAAACTTTCATCTGATTCTTCATCTTCATCTCCTTTAATAACAATAGAAATAGTCTTTTGAGTATCACCAGCATCAAAGTTCAACGTACCATCTGCGGTTTCATAATCGGATCCACTAGTTGCTGTAATATCAGTAGTTGAATAATTCACAGAAACTGTTCCTGAATGCGTACCAGCAATATTGACGATAACACTGACCGTTTGATCATCATTACCTTCAAAAACTTCAAGGCTACCAATGCTGATGTCAGGAAGATCAGCTCCACCGCCCTCGTCGTCTTTGCCACAAGCTGTGATGATAAGGATACTAGCAAAAATCAGGGAAATTAATTTAGATGTTTTCATATACTATAAACTTGAAAAGGTTAATTATGTTTAATTTATTTTAAATATTACTTTTTCATGCCAATGGCTTGAGTACTTTTTTGAAAAACCCGAATGTAATCGACTTCCATTTTACAGGGTAAGTTTTCTGGAATGATCCCTTCTTTACCTCCAAGGCTTCCGCCAAAGGCTATATTCATGATCAAATGAAATTCTTTATCAAAGGGCCAGGCTTCAGATCCGGTACCTTCGTTTTCAAAATTAAAAACCAATTGATCATCTACGTAGACCTGGTATCCATCTTCTTCCCATTCTAAAACGTAATTGTGGAAGACTTCGTGTGCATCATTGACGGTCAGTCGTCCAGATTTATGAGTGCCTTTCATGTGATTATATGCTCCAGTATGTGCAGTTGCGAAAATAGTATCAGGTCCCCAACCCACATTTTCCATAATATCAATTTCTCCACTTTTCGGCCAGTTGCCATATTTATTATCAGTAGGAAGCATCCAAATGGCTGCCCAGGTACCCAGGCTTCTTTCTATACGTGCTCTAATTTCAAAACGGCCATACTTCCAATCGCCTTTATTTTTAGTCACTAATCTTGCAGATGAAAAATCTCGGGATTCCATTTTTTCTTTACGCAGCTCAATCGTTAAATGACCATTCTCTACTCGTGCATTTTCCAGGCGATCCTTAGTGTAATATTGTAATTCTTTATTGCCCCATCCACATCCGCAAGGTAAATCGCAAGCATCACCAACATCATAAGTCCATTTTGAAGGATCAGGTAATCCATCATAATTAAATTCATCTGCCCAAACTAATTCGTAAGTACTCATGGTCTCTACAGATAACTTAGAGGATTCTTGATTTTTGCAGGCAGATAGAAAGATGCCAATGACTAAAATACTAATTGCAATAAACTTATACCCTCGATTCATCTTTTATTCTTTTTCAAAGGTAAAAGCTATATAGCCATAATAGCAAGTAGAGAAAGTTCTTTTCATATACATCTTCGAGTTTTTAGTACTCAGGTTTACAATAACGAATTCACATTTATTAAAAAAACAAAGAATATTGAACAAAATAAGATGAAAATAAGTTACCAAATATAATTCTATAGAATAAGATTTAACAAAAGCTAAGTTACAGAAGGTTTGGT
>CAYXQH010000664.1:0-3747 GCA_964467425.1 uncultured Saprospiraceae bacterium | reverse complement strand
CACATAACCACATAACCACATAACCACATAACCACATAACCACATAACCACATGGTTTTCTAACATCCAAAGCAACTAAAAATCTGATCCTCTGCCGCTTTCTTTAAACTCCATTTACCGTTTTTCCATTCTGATACCAACAAATGATAAGTGATTGAACCACCACAACATTCGCTCATATAGGGCGTGTAAAAAAGCACATCTGGAAATCCATCGTTATTAATATCACCCTGCCAAACTAATCTTGGTCCCAGATGAGTTGCATATTGATAGTCACTTAAATGTTCAGTGTTTAGTGCTTTATCCAGACAGACCGTATCTCCATTTGAAAGATTCAACCCTTCTCGATTATCGCTTAGGTATATACTGTACTTTCTGGTGAAATCATCGTGGTTTTCATACGTTTCATTATCAACAACAATTCGCTCATAAGCAACTAGGTAATATGGATCGTAATCATCCTGTGCGATTTGTACACGCTCATACGGATAGATGAATTTGCCTTGTGGATCCCAGTGGTCCATTTCCAGGTTTTCAAAATAAGACTTCTCAAAAGCAATGTGCTCGTTGTCTATCTTTTCAGGTGTTCCAAAGAACATTAAAAAAGAATCTCTTTGGCTCGCTTTTACATTTAAAAAATCCGCATAGTCTGCATAAGCCATTTCTTCATCTTCCATAGATAGCTTTGTCTGTGCGATTTCTATATCTACTTCTTTCACTTTTGAATCTCCTGTCAGCGGATCAAGATATATGCCGTACCAATGAAGACTTGGGTCATAGTTGATGGACTGGCATCGCTCTCCGGGAACCGTTATTCTAAACTGATTATTAATATCGGTTGGAGGGACAAACAAAGGACCATTTTTTAAGTAACCTGAAAAGATAAATCCCTTTTGACCATTATAGGCTGTTTCAATCCAATAGCCTACTCTTGAGTCTATTGTATCCAGCCTTTCTAATGTGTATAATTCCTCCCAGTCACCTACTGTTTTGACGGCAGTTCCATAAGGCAAAACCTCCAAACGATTGGCGTCCATATAAGGTGCTGTTCTTAAACTTAAACCTGAAGGTGCTACGACAGTAAAGTCCAAAGTGTCAGGATTCGTAGCGTGGACATTCATCTGTACAGTAATTGCCAATAGGAATACGAGAATTAAATTTTTTCTCGATACAAATTGAAATTTCATTAGGTTCAACATAATCTCTAAATTTTAAAGTGTTTGATTTTTTGATTCTATTGACAAGATGGGCTGATTTAAAGGCTTTTGAAGTGGGAATTGAGGATTCGTCGCAAATGAGTGATTATTCGTTTATAACCATAAGAAAAAGGTCACCCATAAATGAGTGACCTTCTTTGAATCTATTTATAATTGGGTATTCCCAATTCGTCCTTAGTTATTTAATATTCTATGTTGCCTTGTATGCTGGATGCTAAAAGTGAGCATCTTAAGCACCAAGGTTATAATAGCATTAAACTTCTGCTGCGATAGACCTAGAGACTTTATTGGCTGTCTTTGCTGTCATTTCAGTACAATTAACCATCGCTTCGAGATTTGCTTTTGTAATGTCAGCAAGAAACTTACGTCCTTGGTTATCTCCGCTAAAGCTATATGCATTTAATTGACCTTGCAGGTCGTTATAGAGACTGTCAATAATATCACCTGTTGAATATGAATCAGACATTATATTCATACTCGAATCATCCGTAAACTGAATAGTCGCTTGTGCAAAAGCAAGAATAGGTGTAGTTGAGCCTGAGGTTGGCATTGTAAATCCTGCCATCAGAATAACATGATCCTCATCTCCAGAAGTTGGTTCATAATCTATTTTGCAAGAAACCAACATTCCTAAATCTTGTGTCATAGAAGTTTCTAAATGCCAGGTCCTATAATTAGATCCCGAGTATGTCATCTCCATGACTTTGTTGTTAGGATCTTCTGCATCGCTATTTGAATTCGAGCCTGTATAGGTTGTCCAGTTACCTACAGAGCTGAAATTATTATCGGCTGCTTGAATTGCGCTCTTGAAATCTGAGTAGTCAAAATCTAAGGTATTGTTAGCTCTTGGATCACTTGACGATGTATAAGTAGCTATGCCGTAATTGTTAAATACAGTCGTAGAAATTCTATTGATTGTATGGCAAATCACGGGTAAGAAATAATACCTGCCTCCATCATCATTTTTGTTAAATATTGCAGCTGATAAATGATTAAAAATGCTGGAAGCGGTATCGAAAACACCTGCCAAAACATTTGCGACTACTATTGTAATTCCACAGGTTTCAATTGCTGTTTCATCACCCAATACTTCTAAGTCTAAATCTACGGTTGCAATAGTCGTGTCATCTATCTCGTAAGAACCATCATTTGAGTGCCAAACAAAATTTTGAATGCTTACCAATTCACTACTGTTGTCAAAAAATAAAGTAAATGATGCGGTATCATTCATACCCATTACATTTTTGTGCTCTAGATTGACATCAAATCGAGTCCAACCATCTGCAGGAAGGTTATCTGTGTCGATATTATCATAATAATTAGGTAATACTTGAGTTGCACTTTGTATAGTGTCCGGATAATCTACACTGAAGGTATCATTCGCAATGACATATTTAACGGTAGAACCACTTAAGGAGCCATTTGGAAATGCATCGCAAAAATTTTGCTTGTCAAGATAAGGTCCCGGATAATCAGTGTCCCAAAATATCGGTTTTGAAGGGTATAAAAGGAAAGAAGAAATATCATTTGCCCAGTCTCCTTGTCTAACGCCATCCATATCATAGCGATCTAGGGTACCTAAATCAGGTTGCTGTGTATTAGGATCTATTTTTAGGAAATTCCCAGTGCAACTACTCCCATCAAAAACTAGTAACCATGAGTTTGGTCCTGTACTTATAGAACTTATATTACCCGGGTCGTATTCGTCGTCCATTCTATTGCCAGTTGAAGTATAGTTGGTATTCAATAAATCTACCTCTGAAGAAGGGGCAGGGAAAACGCCATTAGAGTCTGTATAATTTGTGCCTTTTGTAAATAGAGCTTGGTTATTGGGTTGCTCAAAAAGTTGATCATAAGTTGGTCTTGTACCAGAATTCCACCATGATGGTTTCGTCTTGTATAGCCAAAAACTTTTGATATTATTTTCCCAATCGCCACTTCCTCTGGTCACATCTTTTAAGTGGTCTAATGTTGTATTTGGATTGATTAACTTATAATCTCCATCACAATTTTTGTCGTAACCATTCTCACTAAAAATAATAACCCAAGTTGAATCGGATGATTCTAATGAATTGGTATTTAAAATACCTGATTGTCCTTGAGTGCCTGTGTAGGAGTCAAGACCTCCATCTTCGTCTTTTTTATTCCAAAGTTTAAAATCTGCATCTGCCATTATTAAATTTTTTAAAGGGTTTTAGAAAAATGTTTGAAAACTAAAAAACGATGTGCTTTGTTTTTTTTAAATGCTAAAGAAAGAGAATAGAAGATTTAATTTTAATTTTTTCGCTTTTTTGATAGTACAAAGATAGGGTGAGAAAAGGCGTCTAAGAATAGGGGCTAGATAGTGATTGTATAGGGTTTAGACCCTATGTAAAGAATGGTAAGTGTACTTTTGAAGCATTTAAAAGAACCTTAGTTTATAATAATTTTTGTAGTTTGTTAAAGTTACTGTTTTTTTCGAGAGGTTGTACTTTTAAATTTTATAGTGCAAACTTTTGGTTCATCCAAGGCTAAGCCTACCCTATTTAAC
>CAYXQH010000663.1:0-3747 GCA_964467425.1 uncultured Saprospiraceae bacterium | reverse complement strand
GATGTAAATGAAATCTTACAAAACCAAAAAGGAAAAATAGAAGCACTTCGACGTTTGACTGGTGGTGTAATCCGAACCATTCTTTTATTATTCGAATTATTTATTGATGATGAAAAAGGAGAAGCTTTTCAGGATTTAGAAACTGTTTTGGACCGGGTGACTCCTTTATACAAACATCGAATGGATGACCTCCCCGCTTCGCAACAAGAAATCGTGGAGTCTATTGCACTGAGCTGGGATGCTATTTCTGTAAAAGAAATATCGCAGCTTACCAGAATAGAAAGCAAAGTTATTTCAGCGCAGCTAAGCTTATTGGTCAAAAACGATATGGTTCATAAAATCCGAACGCATACCAAAAACAACTTGTATCAAATCAGCGAACGCTTTTTCAATATCTGGTACCTGATGCGAAACGGCCGAACCGTTGACCATAACAAAGTAATTTGGCTGGTTCGTTTTTTAGAAGAATGGTGCGATGAGGTAGAAATAACAGAGCGTGCAAAACAGCATATTGCGCATTTAAAAAACGGGACTTATAATACAGAGGCTGCTTTTCATATCACAGAAGCACTGGCTTTTACCAGACACATACCAGGCGATATTCAGCATGAATTATTAGAAAACACCCGACAATTTTTATCAAGCCATACGAATGGCCTAGCTAAAAAGCTTTCTAAATCGGACTTGACTTTATTTGAAAAAGCAATGACCTTTTTTGAAAAAGGAGCTTACTCCGAAGCGTTGCCTCTATTTATAAAAATGAAAGATAAAGACCATTTGCGAATTGCTCATGCTTATGAAATAGGCTTGAAAAATTTTGACAAAGCGGAACAGTTTTATCAAAATGCTATTGCGGAAGGAATACCAAATGCAAATTACTTTTTAGCTTGTATGTATCATTCACAAGCCAATAGTTTCAGAAAAGCGGAAAGCACCTATCAAAAAGCAATCGAAGAAGGAAATGCTGAAGCTGCTTTCGCTTTGGGAACCTTATACTTAGGCAAAAAGAAATTTCCTAAAGCACAAAACAGTTTTCAGCAAGCCGCCGAACTCGGTAATTTTGATGCAAAACTAATTTTAGTTTTTATGGCTATTTCAGTTTTAAAAGACGACTATAGTGCAGAGTCTAACTTTATCCAACTGCTTAGTGAAGGAGAGATTTTACAAGAAAATTTTGAATACACGAATGAGCGTGTGAAATTACTAGGTCTCGGATTTGTGTTTTTATTATCGAAAAGGCATTATGATTTTCTATATCATTTTTTCAACAATGAAAAGGCAGAAAAGCTGCAATACAAAGATCGTTTCAAACCAATTTATTATGCCCTACTCTATTTCGTGCAGGACCAGCATCCTAATGAATACCTCCGAATGGGTATTGAGCTAAAGGAAACGGTTGATGAAATTGTAAGCCATGTAGAAAATTTGCAGGAAACGATTAGAGCATAGAATATTGAATATCCAATTTTCTTTCTATCAGTCAACCGTTTTCTACCGAACGACTGTAACATCGCCTTTATCAAAAACTTCCTTCGTTCTTCCGCAACTTAGAACGGTGGCACGATACCAATAAACATAAACGCCATTATCCATAACTTCCCCTTTAAACGAAGCATCCCATTCATCCTGAATCCCTGCAAAAGTTTTGAGATGATTTCCCCAACGATCAAAAACCATCAATTCAAAAGATAAGACTTCCATATTATCTGGAGGAAGTATTCTCCAAACATCATTCATGCCGTCGCCGTTTGGCGTAAAAACATTAGGCACATAAAAATAATTCTCCCGAGCATCTGCAGCGAGTGGAACGGTAAAAGTTTCAATAATCGTTTCGCAAGCATTTGAGATTTCAACGGTATAAACCATCGGAGTATCCACATCAATAAAAGGCAATTCACTACCGTCGTTCCACAGATAAGTAATAAATCCTGGATTCTCTGCGGTATTTTCTAACTCTAGTCGAACTTCACTAAAATCGCAAGGGATTTCTGGAATGCTTACATCAAATGTCAAAGGGCTTATTTCAGATACCTCTGTTTCCAGTGTCTCTTCACAACCATTATCATCTAACACAGATACCATATAAACACCATCCGTTACATTTTCAAAAATCGCCGAATCCTGATATGTTGATCCTCCCAGCGCATATTGAAAAGGGCCTGTTCCACCTGTTAGATTTTCTACAGACACAGAACCATTAGTATCATTCCAACAAGCAGCATCCGTTGTTACATCAAAATCAAAATCCGGATAAGCCTCTACTGTAACGGTCACTAATGAGTCACAACCATTTTGATCCAGCAAGATAAACGTATCCTCAAAACCAGCTATTAATTCGTTTCCATTAAATTCTATCGTCTCGCCTGTACAAACAAAGAGATCGATAAATGTTTCTGTAATACTTAAGGGCGCAACATTCACCGTGACAATCGAATCACAACCTCCTGAATTGGTTAGAGTGAAATCCATAGAATTTCCTGCAGGTATTTCTTCCCCATTATAAAAATAATTATCATCTTCACATGCCGATACATTCAACGTAAATGTACTTTCAAAAACAGTCGCCACAGAAACAGTCATCGTAGAATCACAACCTCCTACAGAAGTAAACATAAAAGGTGTGATGGAACCTGCCGCAAGATCTACTCCGTTGTATTCTGCCGTTTCGCCTTCACAAGCAGAAAGTTCTAAGTCAAAACTATACAAGGGTAGTTCTGCAACATTTACCGTAACGACAGAATCACAACCTGCAGCATTAGAAAAGGTAAAATCCATACTCGCTCCAGCAGCTATCGGCGTGCCATTATAATCTGCGTTTTCTCCATTACAAGCATCTAGTTCTACCGTATTCGAGCTAGTAGTTAAAGTTTGTACAAAAACAGTTACTACTGAATCACAACCATTGACATTATCATAGGTAAAGTCTGTTGTAGTTCCTGGAGACAATTCAGTTCCATCATAAAAAACTGTTTCATTCTGACAGGCATTAAGTTCTATATTTTCGCTAGTTCCAAACAACTCGGCAACGACTACCGTCACCATAGAATCACAATTATCAACCGTTGTAAAACTAAAATCAGTAGAAGAACCTGCCATTAAGCTAGAGCCATTATAGAAAATACTTTCTCCAGTACAGGCTTCCAGGTTTTCGGTCATGGCATAACTTTGCAACTCATTGACAATCACGGTGACAATAGAATCACAGCCACCTGAGCCAGTAAACATAAAGTCAGTTTGTGTTCCGGGATTAAGGTTAGAGCCATTATATTCGATTGTTGTTCCAATACAAGTTTGTAATTGTAAAGAGGAAGAATCCAAATCAGATTCTACGACTGTTACGGTTACTACCGAATCGCAACCAAGGGAATTATCAAAGGTAAAATCCGTCATAGTCCCGCCAGCTAAAGCTGTTCCATTATAATCAATCGTCGTTCCGGTGCAGGTTTGTAGGGTCAATGCGAAAGAGGACTCATCGAGTGCTTCTACACTGACCGTAACGGTAGAATCACAGCCAAACAAGGTTTGAAAATTAAAATCCTGGGTATCGCCTATATTCAACATCGTACCGTTATAATCCGCCATTTCTCCCGGGCAAGCTTCTAAAGTAAGCGTCTCATTAATTACCGGACAGTTTAGTTGTATTAAAAACTCGACCATTTCTTCATCATCGCAACCGACTAATTGTGCAGGAGCCTGGCTAATAATTGCCGTCATATACGGCGGTAGATTTAAAGCATCAACTATTAG
>CAYXQH010000662.1:0-3751 GCA_964467425.1 uncultured Saprospiraceae bacterium | reverse complement strand
CTTACTACAATTACCCTCAGAAGATAAAGTTATAAATGAATTATCGACAGTAGAAAGTATAGTTGCAACATTAGATTGTTCACTATCTTTCATTCCATCATCATTTCCATCACCATCGTTTGGTCCAGAGTCTTCTACCATATCTGGTACATTATCATTGTCTTTATCGTCATCTCCACATCCATTAGATATGATAGTTTCATCGTAAGCACTGATAGATACCTGTCCATTCGTCCCTGCTGATAATGGTACACCATTCATATCTTGACCACCAATTAGTGTATCATTTTGAATATCGCTCAACGCAAATTCAGCTTCTCCTTCTAGAGCATCTGGGCAACCGTCATCGTCTGAATCTAAGTCCAAATGATTCGACAAGCCGTCTCCATCATAATCACAAATTGGAGTAGCTTTTAGACCAATAACATATGTATCACCTGTACCAGGTGCAATTAGTGCCTCATTAGTAAAGGAAATTCTTACTATACCATTTGAATAATTTGAATCGTTTCGTTCAAAAAACAAAGTAGCCGATCCCTGAGCAGTACTTCCCTGGGTAAGATATATATTACCATTATCCTCTAGTTCCATTAAACTTCCATAAGCACTGCTCGTTGTAAATTCATTCAAGTGACTTAGATCATTGCCATCATCAGGAATAGCAGGATTGGCAAGTAAGAATTTTGGGTTAGAAATGACGGTTCCATCTTCAAGTTCAAATTCAAAATTTCCTACCCTATGAGAAGTCTGCAGGCTAATTAAAGTTAGTTCAGGAGTAAAAATGGGTTCATCAAATGTAAAGTCAATGGTATAGTCTCCATCATCTACTTCAAAAAAATCAAATCTACTTTCTGATATTGCACGGTAAGTAACCGGTTTTGAAATATTTAAACTTGCTGTACTTGATTCTCCATTATTATTTTCGACGGTAGCAAAGTCTTGAATTCCATCGTTTGTGAATTCTGCAACTTCTTCAAAAGTCATTAGGTATCTAAGTGTATCACACTCTTCAGTATCAAGAATACCATCATTATCGTCATCTAGATCAGCAAAATTAAATACGCCATCATTATCATAATCACAAACATCAAAATAGTTATCATCACTTTCACACACTTCGGTTGTTGCAGTAATAAATCCAAAATCTAGACTGTGGATTACCACACCAGGGGCGCTAGTAGAAAATACAATCTCAGCATTAGTACTATTTATAGCTCCATCACTGTCGATTTGATCGCTTGGGCCTTGATCAGCTAAAGTCAATGTTTTATCTAATAATGAAGATTGTTGATTAGCGCCTGCTACATTTTTAATGATAACAGAATATTCTGTATTGGCAAGCAATTTGATATTTTCTCCTGTTCCTATCCAATCTACTCCGGGTACAGTGTTATCTGAGAAAAAGTATTCGCCATTTTCATTTGTGTTAGTAGTAGCTATTAGGTTTTCTCCTCTATGAAGTTCAACTTCCACACTTGATATACCATCTTCATTTGGGTTTTGCAAACCGTCTTCATTTTCATCTGACCATACATAAGATCCTATTTGTATTGGTGCCGGATCTATCAAAGCTATAACTTCACCTAGGCCAACCCCCTTTCCTAATGTTGCAGGATCTTGACCAGAAGCATAAAGTTGAAAACCATTTCTTGGTCTTTTACCATCAATGGTACTCAATGATATGACTCCACCTGTAATAAAATTTGGACTTCCAGTAACTGGATCATAAGCTGTGGCTATTACTTCTTGTTCTGTTTTTAAGGCTAAAACAGAACCTACTGTAATCTCTGGATGACCAGGAAAATAGCTGAGCCCAGTGCCATCAATTCCACCATCTCCATGAAAGTAATCTCCTTCGAAAAATTCACCTGCTTTATCTAGCTTGTCCCAACCAACATCATATCCATCTGGATCTAATACATCAATGGCAAGGCCTCCTTCGCTACTGCACCCAGAAACAGAATTTTCAATTTCCCAAATATCATTCGACTTACACGCCTTTAAGATATCGCCTCCAGCATAGAGGGAAATAAAATCTGTATTGGTTGGTTTGTAGTTCGCAAATCCAACTTGAAATCCAGTTCTATCAATAAAGCCAAGTATCATGTCTCCATTGCTATCGAAGGATATATCTGAAAGCAACGGAGTTGGATAACCAATATTCCCATCTGAACATGGAGCTGGTAGTATATCTGTCCAAGGCTTCCAAAACTTTACTTGATCACAACCTGAGGCGTATTGAAAAGGTACTTCTCTCTCATAATCTAAAGGAAAACTAAGAACCTCCGTGAATTTTTCATTTTCAAACTTATATACAGTAGTTGATAAATTACCAAGGCCTGAATTATCAGTGAGAATTTGAGGGTTCCCAGAAGAGGATCCATCACATGTAACTCCTACATAAATATCGTCTTCCCATTTCCCTATTGCCCAAGGTCTATATTCTCCTGCATTACAACTCGGATCCGGGATCAAAAAAGAGTCATTCAACTCTTTTGTTTCTACATCTATTGCATATAAAGTTTTATCAAAGAGATTCACAACATATAATGTTTTTTCATCCCAACTCAATTCCATACCACCAATACCCACCTTTCCAGCATCTACAAATGCAGTAGCATCGTTTTGAAAATCCTGATTTAAACCTCTTGATTCATTGTTTAAATATTGTGGACTTTCATTTATTGAACTTACAGGAATTCTTAAATCATCGGTCAATTCAATCCAAGGTGTAGCATTGGGTTCACTTGAAAAAGGATCTATAGTAAATATAGCATCTAAACCTTTTGGGCCCAATGATATATGTCTTTTTAAAACGGCCGCTGCAAATACTTTTTTCTCATTAACACTATAAGCAGTAGCCCAAGTAGATGCTAACTCCTGTGAAAGTGCAATGTTAGTTTTATCAAAATCATCAGTGCCAACATTATCATAAGAAAACTTTACCAGAACATCGTCGTCAGTTGCATTACCTTGTACATAACAGGGTACAGCGAGTTGTGGATTTTTTTGTGCATATTCAAATGCACCCGCTACACCCAAATTCAAAACAGATCCAGCTTTTACAAATTGAAGCGTTGATCCTGCGTCTTTTCCATTAAAAGTAGGTAATGCCCATTCAGGAATATTGGAAAACGTAACTCTGTATTTAGTTTCCTCTATTAATCCACTAATTCTATAATTGCCCTTTTGATCACTTTTTGCTTTAAATTGATGTCCTTCGCTATCAGCTGCAGTGATTAAGACACCAGTGACGCCTAAAGATTCATTCGAATCTTGCTTCCCATCAAAATTATAATCACGAAAGATTTTACCAGAGATATTAGTAGTAGATGAAGTATTAATGTTCTGATTATTAGAATGAAATTTTTCAAATAGATTCTCATTAACAAAATCTATGGACTCTTTAGAGATAATAAAAAATGAAAAGAAAAAGGATGTGCTAAATAATAAAATGGGGCTAATTAGAGTTTTCATGCCATTCGTTTTTGTGGTTTGTCAAATAAAGAATGGCATACTAAACAGCAAAGCAGATAATAATAAATTTATTATCTAACCTATAGTTTATTAGTTTCCAAGCTTTATTCTATACAGATTTATTTGTTGTATAGAAGTTCTTATAGCAGCAATATTGCTTCAATACATTTACTATAATAATTAGGCTTAGTTGCAATTTGAAAACGGAAGAGTTTTGTCATAAAAAAATCAATCTTATTTTTTGTGACCTTATTATTTATAAAAATAATTGGAA
>CAYXQH010000661.1:0-3752 GCA_964467425.1 uncultured Saprospiraceae bacterium | reverse complement strand
TTTCGAATATCTGCTAATCGATCCCAGGGGTCTTCTTTTAAAAACCGAAGCGAAACATCAAAGGTCGCTCCACCCCAAACTTCCATAGAAAACAAATCCGCTCCGTGATGTCTTGCATAGCTTTCCGCAATCTTCAGCATATCCAGCGTTCGCATTCTCGTTGCTATTAACGATTGATGTGCGTCTCTAAATGTCGTATCTGTATAATGAATTTTTCCTTCTTTTTTCAACCACTTACTAAAACCATCTGGCCCTAATTCATTCAGTAAGTCTTTTGTTCCTTTTGGAAATTCAGCGGAACGATTAAAGTCAGGAACTTCAGCTTTTATAAAAACTTTATTCTTATCGATGTACTTAACATCAGTATTTCCATTGACAATTACATTCCCCAGATATCGCAACATTTTTGTGCCCCTATCTTTCCACTCTGTAGGAATAAGTAGCTCTTGATTTTCGCCAATAAATTTTACAGTTGCTTTTCCTTTCTGGAATGTATCATTCGTCAAAAGATTTAAAAGGAAACCTATATTCGTTTTTACACCACGAATTCTGAATTCTCTTAATGCTCTATGTAATCGTTGAGCAGATTCCTGAAGTGTCCGTCCGGAAGCCGTTACCTTTACTAAGAGGCTATCAAAAAATGGGGAAATTTTTGATCCTGTATAGGCACTTCCAGCATCCAATCGAATCCCAAAACCACTTGCGGAACGATAAGCAATCAGGGTTCCGTAATCTGGTTTAAAATCTTCAGCAGGGTTCTCTGTAGTAATACGGCATTGAATAGCATAGCCTTTGCAAACGATATCCGATTGCTTTTCAATCATAATATTCGGATGAGACAGAGGATAGCCCATAGCTATAAAGATCTGCGCTCGAACGATATCAATTCCGGTAACCTCTTCTGTGATGGTATGCTCTACCTGAATTCTTGGATTGACCTCAATAAAATAAATGCTTTCATCCTCGTCCACTAAAAACTCTACCGTACCCGCATGTGAATAGTCAACATACTTTGTTATTTTTAAGGCATAATCATAAAGCGCTTGTTTTGTTTCTTCTTTTAAATTCATAGAAGGCGCTACTTCTACGACCTTCTGAAAGCGCCGTTGAACAGAACAATCCCTTTCAAAAAGGTGTACTAAATTTCCATGTTTGTCTCCTAAAATCTGAACTTCTATATGCTTAGGGTTTTCAATAAACTTTTCTAAAAAAATAGTATCGTCTCCAAAAGCTGTTTTTGCTTCCCCTTTTGCTTCATTAAATTCCGTTAATAGTTTGTCTTTGGATCGTACAACTCGCATACCACGTCCTCCCCCACCAGCAGCAGCTTTGACCATTATCGGAAAGCCAATTCGTTCTGCTTCCTGGAGTGCAATTTCTCCGGTGGTTAACGATTTTTCACTATCCAGTATGAGAGGTACTCCAACTTCTCTGGCAATATTTTTCGCTGCTACTTTATCTCCGAGCTTGTTCATCACTTCTGGACTCGGACCGATAAAAATAACACCTTCTTCCTGACACCTTCTTGCAAAGTGGACATTTTCTGAAAGGAATCCATAACCTGGATGAATGGCGTCTACGTTATGTTCTTTTGCAACTTTTAAGAGTGCTTCGATGTCCAAGTAGGGTTTTAATGGATCATCCTTGGCACCGATTTGATAAGCCTCATCTGCTTTATAACGATGTAATGAATATCGATCTTCAAAAGTAAATACTGCTACTGTAGAGATATTTAATTCTGAAGCGGCACGGAGGACTCGAATAGCAATCTCACCTCTATTAGCTACCAATATTTTTTTAATGGGTATGATTGGAACAGTCATTATTATGATTTTATCATCGCGAACCTAGACGGTTCCGATTCTATAATTTTAAATGGTTGAATGAATTAAATGGTCCTTTCATCTGAAATGAACGAACTTTCGTAAAAAGCTTTAGAGTATCCTTTTTGGTTTTACGAGATTTTTAGCAAATGGTTAGAGTGAAGGAGTAGCCCAAAGATATTAAATAAAAAATCAATGTAAAAAGTGTGCGTACTAGTGCTTATGCCTTATTTGAAATGATGTGCTGCTGACTAGACAGGAAGAAGAGGTTTAGTTTTGAATCAATGCGCGCAGGTTGGTGAGGGAACTGGTTGGCCCTTTGTCAATAGCGAGATTAACCATCCAATCCGGGATATTACCAGCAGGGTCCGTTTTTAAATAGTAGGTCAAATTTATAATATCTTCTGAAACTTGTTCGAACTCCCATTGATTAAAATGGCTTTCAATTCTGACCACATCTTCCAATAAGTCATCATATGATTTTAAAGCAGTCGTCTTAATAGTTACTTTTTTTTGAGAAGGATTTTTTTCAATCACTGACTTCATATAAGTATCTCGATCGTTTAATGGCCATGGAAAGTCAAATTTATAATAGGATATCATTTCTGTATCGCTTATCTTTTTGACTAGCTTCGACTCTGTACATTTAAACATCCAATCTTTATAAAGATTGGATTCTTTAAGTTTTTTTATAATAGCAGACATTTCAATTTTTTTGAAAGACATTGTTATTTTTAATTCTTTCAAATTCGAATCTATAATATCTCTGGTATACACTTTTATATCTCCTTTCTTTTTTTTCAAAACCCAATCAAAGGAGTTGGAGTCACTATGTGCATTGAATCCAGAAAAGAAGAAAAAACATGGGATCAGGAAGAAAAAAAAGTTGGATTTCATGGTAGAACTATATTGCCCATCGAAAAAAGGCGCTTTGATTTAGATTTTCAATTCATTAATAACATGAATTAGAACTACCAAGGTATTACTATAGTTTTATTGAAAGCGTATTTTAACTTATAAATGTAAAAAAAGAAAGATCTCCAGAATATCTGGAGACCTTCGTTATAGGGAGAAAATATCAAGTCAGTTTAAGTTCCACTTTGATCTTGTACCACTTGGTTTATTCGTTACGCTCATTTAAAAATTCAGCCCCCTCTAAACATTAAAACAGTTTGAAGGAAGCTGAATCGCACATTTTACAAATACAAAGTGAGTGATTTCACTTTTTGAGAGAATAGTGTACGAACGATTTGATTTTTTAAGAGGCTTCAAAAACGTTTATTAATCTTGTCTCTATTAAAAGCACACATCAATTCAAAAAACGACGTAAAATGATGCATGAAATAGTAATCAAGCTTATGGGAATTTGAAAGCCAAACTTTCATAGCTAATTTCTTATTTTAGAATTTATTATTTGGGTTAAATACTTAAAAATAAAAGCTAAATAATTTACTGAATACTATTTCAGGACTTCATCTACTTACAATGAAATCACTAAAACAAAGATGAGCTAAAAAGTAGGTATTAGAGGTGCTTAATTCAGACAAAGGTTTACTCATTTTAGCCATTTGGACTAAAATAGCCTAAAAAAGGAGGGTTTCAATCAAAAAAAGGGCTGAAATAGAATTTCAGCCCTTTTTTTAATAACATTGTCATTTGCGTCTAGCCATCTGTATAATCCTCATCTATCTCTCCATCACAATCATCATCAACACCATCATATCCTCCTCCTTTAATTGCATTTAGGTCAATTGCAGTTGATAAAACATCAATTGCGTTTAATCGGATGTCTTCTAAAGACTTAATTTCTAAGTTTTTCATGCAGAATATTTTATAAAACATTAAATAATTATTGAATATAATATATTTACTATGAATTATAGAATCATTCATTTTTTTAACATAAAACAGACGTATAATTATAGCTTA
>CAYXQH010000660.1:0-3759 GCA_964467425.1 uncultured Saprospiraceae bacterium | reverse complement strand
GGCTCAGAGTATTGATTCCGAATCGAGCCCCAACGACTGGAATATCTTCTTTTATTGAGTGCAAAAGCATGGATGGTCTTTGCAAGTAGTTCAGGATTTAAAGCTTGAATTTCGCTTACACTTCCTTTCCAGAACGACCGCCCATGTGTCGCTAAAACAATATCGTTGTCTCTTGGGTGAATGGCAATATCATGAACAGAAACAGCAGGAAGTCCACCTTGCATAATATTAAACGTCTGCCCTCGATCTAAAGAGATATAAACACCGTGATCTGTTCCAACATACAAAACGTCTGGATTTTTAGGATCTTCTTTGATGATGTTGACCGGTTCGTTTGGTAGATCTTTCCCGATAGCGGTCCAGCTTGAGCCGTAATTGTCAGACATATATACATAAGCATTAAAATCATCCCAGCGATAGCCATTCATAGAAGCATAGACACGACCTTCTTCAAAACTAGAAGCTTGCACAGCTGTTACCCACATTTTATTAGGCAGTTGTGCAGAAATATTTTTCCAGCTGTTTCCTCCGTCTTTGGTTATTTGAATATTTCCATCGTCTGTTCCAACATAAATCAACCCAAATTTAAAAGGAGATTCATGAATCGAGGTAAGGGTGGAGTAAGCAACGTCTCCTTTTATGCCTCCAGTAGTCAGGTCACCAGATATGGCTTCAAAATCATCACCTTGGTTGAACGAGCGTAAAAGCTTATTCGATCCCATATAAAGAATATCCTGATTGTGTGGAGATAGAAGAATCGGAGTTTCCCAATTCCAACGATAAGGACGATCACCCAGTTCATGTTTTGGCGTTAAATATTTACGATCTCCAGTAGCTCGATTTATTCTAAAATAATTTCCAAACTGGAAACCGGTGTAAACGATATTTCGATCACGATTATCCACGGCGACTTGCATGCCATCTCCTCCCATGATTGATTCGTATGGATACTTCCCATATTGTTGCCAGGCGGTGTTAGCATTATAATTACTTGGTCCTACCCAGACGCCATTGTCTTGCAATCCACCATAAATATTATACGGTCTTGCATCATCCAAGACCACACTATAGAATTGGCCAACGGCAGGTGTCGAACATCTGATCCAGCTTTCTCCATCATCATAAGAAATCACAGCACCGCCATCATTTCCTAAAATCAAATGTTTGTCTCGAACAGGATTCAACCAAAGTGCATGATGATCGACATGGACGTTTCGACCATTAATATTTTTAAAAGTTTTACCTCCATCATCTGATCGTAAAATAGGAACCCCCGCGATATAAATTTTATCAGGATTATGCGGAGAAACGCGGATGGTTCCAAAATAATAACCGTAAGAATTGTAAAGGTTATCGAGATAGCCTTCATGCGTTTTACTCCAGGTGCTTCCTTCATTATCCGAGCGATACACTTCCGCACCGATTACTGGCGTATCAAATAAAAGACTATTAGCATCTTCCAGATACTCGGCTAAAGCAGCAGGTTTGATCTTATTAGAACGAACCATGTCGATTACTTTTTCAGCAGAATATTTTTCAGGAAAGCCATTGCCTTTTAAATAGCCACCGATTTTTTTCTTATCGAGTTTTAGAAAATCAGCAGAAGATAGATCTCTTACTTTATCCTTGGTAAGTTCATCTCCAGAATCGCTAGCCTCATCAGCCGGTCTTCTAAAATAATTATCTAAAAGCGCATACAAAACGGTCTTGCCATTTTTCTTATAAAGTGAAAGGCCGATTCTTCCAACACCTTCTCCTGTCGGAAAACCATTGGTTCCGGTGCTAATAGATTTCCAATTATCACCACCATCGGTACTTTTATAAATACCTGAGCCTTTTCCAGCTTCTACAAAATTCCAGGCACGACGCGTTTTTTCCCATATAGCTGCATAAAGCGTTTTAGGATTTTCCGGATCGATAATTAGATCAACGCCACCAGCATTTTCGTTTACAAAAAGGGTCTGCGTCCAGGTGTCTCCTCCATCCGTTGTTTTATACAAACCACGCTCTTTATTGGGCGAGTATAAATGCCCTAAGGCAGCTACCCAAACGGTATTCGGATCATCGGGATGTAAAATGATTCGACCAATATGATGCGTTTCAATCAACCCTTTATGGTCCCAGGTTTTACCGCCGTTTTTACTGACGTACATTCCAACGCCAGAATAAGAAGAACGACTGGAATTACTCTCTCCCGTTCCAATCCAGATTACATTTTTATCCCAGTCTACTGCTATATCGCCAATGGTCATAACAGCTTCCTGATCAAAAACAGGGGTCAAAGTGGTTCCATTGTTCTCTGTGTACCAGAGTCCTCCGGAAGCGTAGGCAACATAAAAAATAGTAGGATCCTTAGGATTAACGGCTACATCTACAACACGACCGCTAAAAACGGTTGGTCCTACGGATTCGAACGAAACATTTTTTAAGATGGACTGTTCTAAAAGTGTTTTACGTTGCTCGAATCCCTTTAAACGTGTTTCGGCTGGTGTATAGGGAGGTTGTGGTGTTTGTGCTGTCAAAATGGTTGAAAAACACAGACAGCATAGTAAGATTAGTTTTTTCATTGTCTTGTTTTATATATAGGATAAACTTACAAAAAATATGATCGATTACATAGGGTAGGTTTTAAGGGGTTGAAAACTAGACATTTAGCATAGAAAAATGTTAATAAATTGGGTGATTCGTAATAATATTGATAAACTTGCGCGGATTTTAAACACACAGAAAATGACTACAACAGAAGAAATTAAAAAGGCATTACAAGATTGGCCAAGAAAGGTCAAGGACTATCAGGTTCCTAATGTAAAAAAAGCCGTTATTCAAATTTGCAATTCTTTTATTCCCTTCCTTGGTTTGTGGGTTCTGATGTATTTTAGTCTGGAGGTATCTTATTGGCTGACCCTGGCTTTGGGGGTGTTGAATGCTTTCTTTCTGGTACGAATATTTATTATTCAGCATGATTGTGGACATCAGTCCTTTTTTAAGTCGAGAAAGGTGAATGTGATACTTGGACAAATTTGTAGTTATTTCAGCATGATTCCGTTTAAATATTGGGCACGTTCCCATAATTTTCATCATGCACATAATGGACAATTAGAAACGCGAGATATTGGCGATTTAACAACGTTGACTGTAAAAGAATTTAAGGCTTTATCTAATTGGAAACGTTTCAAATATCGGATTTATAGAAGCCCACTCATTATGTTTTTGATTGGGCCTGTGTATTATTTAACGATCCATAATCGAATTCCAAGTAAAAGCGACGTGATGAAAGGATGGACGAAAGAAAAGAAAGCTCTTTGGTTAAATAACCTGGGTTTAGTAACATTATATCTCATCCTTGGATTTTCAATGGGTTGGAAAAGTTTCTTATTAGTTCAAGCTCCAATCATTGTATTCTTTGGAATCATTGCGATATGGTTTTTTTACGTGCAACATCAGCATGAGGAAAATTATAAGCAGTGGAAAGAAAACTGGGAATATTTATTATCTGCTATAAAAGGAAGCTCTTATTATAAACTCCCTAAAGTTATGCATTGGTTGACGGGAAATATTGGCTTTCATCATATTCATCATTTGAGTTCGCTGATTCCTAATTATAATCTTGAAAAATGTAATCGGGAAAATCCAATTTTCGAAAAGTATGTAACAGCAATGAGTTTTAAAGATAGTTTGAAATGTGCCTTACATAAACTTTGGGATGAAGAGCGTCAAAAGATGATTACTTTCCGAGAGTTTTATCGAATGGAGAAAGGG
>CAYXQH010000659.1:0-3764 GCA_964467425.1 uncultured Saprospiraceae bacterium | reverse complement strand
CCTCGAAAATCAGCTTTCTGAACTTTTACAATCTTAGAATTTGGAGATTGTCCATTTGAAATTGAGCAAAAAAATAATAAACCGACTACCAATACTGGCAGTAGCGAAAGTTGTTTTCTCATATGATATTCAATTAAGACTTTTTAACAAAGATAATAAAAATACTTTTTATTAGCGGTATTTAATTAAAGGTACTTTATAAAAGGCTTAAAGACTTTATTTGTGTATGGCAAAAGAACTTGATAAATACACAGATAAACAGCTTGCTAACCTTGGCAAACGAATTAAAAAACTACGCAAGGAAGCGGGCTTTACCAATTATGAGCAATTCGCTTTTACGCATGGTATCAATCGTAGCCAATACGGTCGCTATGAGAATGGTGAGGATTTGAGGTTTAGTAGTTTGCTGAAAGTACTCAAGGCGTTGGATATTTCTTTGGAGGATTTTTTTAAGGAGGGGTTTGATTGATTTATAGAAATCAAAGTCTTATACTTTGGAATAGAGGTTTTCAGTTTGTTTGGGGGTAAAGATGGATTCTAAAGTTAAATACGCAGTAGAGAGGTTTCGCCAGCTTCCCTTGGATGAGCAAATAGAATTTATGGAAGAAAGTATTAGACATAGAGGAGAGACTCCTTCTGCTGTTGCTTTATTGGAGGAATTGCGAAAAGAAAAAGCTGCACGAAAATAAATAAAAAGTGCCTAGACCAAAATTGACCTAAGCACTTTCTAATGTGATAATGTATGTTATGAAAAATCCTGTCTCAGTTCTCAGAAGCTGCCATCATCTGTCTTTCATAATGCTTTCTTGTAAATGGAATTGGTCTTTGTGATTTTGGTCTAGAATCTTTTATACAACGACATGAACCAGAATAAAGATAATTTTCACTAGCTGAATACATTAGAGTAATTGTAGAATTTCCGCCATCAAATAGTAAATAGGTAGGAAAACCATTTTCATTGACTTCAGAAGTCCAATACAATCCTATTGAATCCCGATGTACATATTCAATGAAATTATCATCTAGCCATTCAACTTTAACACCAGCAAGCTCTCCATTAAATTGAAACTTCCCATCATTATTCATTAGTAAACCGAAGGCACGGATTCTGTTAAAGCTATAATCGGTGTCTAAGTCACTTGTATTGGGGGCTATGTGTGTCAATAATTCAATCCATTGCCTTTTAGTTGGGAGTTCCATTCCAATAGATTCACACGCAATTCTGGCGGCTTCCTGTTCAAATAGCATCCCCATTTTTTTATCTTCTTTTAGTTTTCCTTTCCTACCAGGAATTTTGTAATAGCCAGTCCCATTTTGTGGATATTGATAATCTAGGTTCTTGGCTAGCCATTGAAAGTCGCCAAATTGAATTGTAGGGTACTTCTTTTTACCAACTGTTATAGCTTTACCTACTTTAAGAGAAAGTGGCTTTTTGTTTTTATTCTCATCTATATTTTTATCCTCATCAGAAGACGAAGGAGTAGGATTAAGAATTATTTCATCATCTTTCTCATCATTGTTACTAGATGCAATTCCCCAAATGGCATTCGCTACTACTATGAGGATTATAATATAAAACAATGCATTTGGTCTTAAAGATTTAAATACGTGAAGCATTTGAATTTTTTTTTCTAAATTTAGAAATAAACTTTTTTCTCTTTTTTTACGGTTTTATCCATTTTTTTATGAGCTTCAATAGTTTTTTCCCCTTTGTCAATTTGGATTCTTTGACCACCAAATTTTTCATCCTTTGCCATATTGTATATGTATTCATCAATAGCGTAAAATGTAGCACCTATCATAAAAAAATACCCTAGGAATGTTGACTCAGAATTTAAAGTCAAAAAAAATCCAATAACGAAAATTATAGTAGGTTCGAAAATTGCTAATCGTACTAAATTCCTTGACAGATATTCGTCAATTACTTCCCCTAACTTTAAGTTAAGCAATAGAGAGTCTCCTCTGTCTGCTAGGTTCACATCATTCCCTTTAACTGAAAACTGGAAATTGTCGTTGAATTTGTAATACAATCCTAATAGCAAAAAGGTATAACTAGCAAAACTCAAAAAGGTAGTATAAAATGAATCTAGGAAATAGAGTTTAATCCATGCACTAGGGGCTTCGATATTAGCCATCATAACAACCCATACCCTAAACCAAATAAACCCATATCCAAGCATCCACAACTTAAAACTCTTTGCTCCAAGGCGAGTTCTTAATAAAGGAAACCCCCTAATGCTAAATGCAATTGATCGACCTACTACTTCAAAGAAATGAACATAGGAATTCTTCGAAAGAGGAAACCATGTTCCTTCACTTAATTTATCAGCATTTGCTAACTTGTTTATTTCCTTTTTACTTTGCCTCATGGTAATTCATTATGATTCAAATATTCAGATTCAATTTGCGAAACAAGTTGAATAAAATTATCGCTCGCCTTTTGCAGTAATTTTTCCTTAATGCTTTCAGATAAGCCTTCTTGATTTTTGATTTTTTCACAATGGTTTTCGTAGTTTTTGGCAGCATCAAGTAAGTGATTGTTTAAATCTAAGCTTTCCCCTTTTTTATTTTCATTTAAATCATTTTTATATACCCTGCCAGTCCTCTCTAAAATAACATCAGCTTCACGCTTGTAAAAGGTTTCTCTTTTCTGTAATTGAACAGCAACTAAGTTCCGTAAATCTTGCAACTTTGTTTTATTCTTTATTTCATCTACCTGATAATGGTATTTTGAGAAGAACTTAGTTATTGCACTTTGTTCAAAACCATCATCGATGTATCCCGAATTTTGATCATCTTGAATGATCCTAACTTTTGATTTGTTATTCATAATAGAATTAAATTTTATCGGTGAAAAAAATATTTTGAGTCTTAGTTATAAGCTTGGCTTTGTCTTCAGTTCCTATTTCCTTGTCACTATTTATCTCGTTTAAATTGCTCGCAAAATCTTCATTCAAGTTAGTCTTGAAAATGTTGGAAAGATTTTGAATGTCGCTTTGGACAATTAGGGTTTTACTTTTCATTGAAAGAATTTCTTTTTGAATTCGATATACCTCACTTCGCATTTGCAATCTATTCTTCTCCTTTTGAAGCTGAATCTTTGCTCGAAGTTTTTTGTTTAAATGTTCAAAGACTTGTTCATTTAATTTCTTTACTTCATATAAATCATTAGAAAGCTGTTTGTGGTGAGGAGCAACTAATTCCATTTTCTCAGCAGATGCTATTAACTTATTTATTCGACTTTTAAGTAGCATTTTCCTTATACTAGGTCTGACAAGAAAAAAGTAGAATCCTGCGATTAATACCATTCCAAAAGCACCTATAGTAATTCCTGCTAATGTTGGTTTCCAAGAATCTTTTACAAATGCACGATACCCTGCCCACCAGCCAGATTTATATCCTTCTTTGATACCATCTCTTTTACCCCTGTTGTAACACTCTTTCTTTGTTTCCTTCTTACAACCTGAGAGTAATAAAACAGCCACTAGTCCAAATGGTGCTAATTGAATCTGTTTTAAAAAGTCTCTTCGATTTGAATTCTTATTTATGTTTTCCATAAAGGCAAAAATTGTTAATATTGAGGACTAGTATTAATTATCGCCTAAGTTATGAACCATTTTTTAATTTATGATTGAAAACTGGGTCTTTGGAATCCAAAATGGCGGCTGAAAATCAACATTTTATGATTTTTTTAGAAAAATCTAATATATAATTAGTTTTTTCTAATTAATTCAACAGTTGAAAGCGTCTATTACTATAATATA
>CAYXQH010000658.1:0-3772 GCA_964467425.1 uncultured Saprospiraceae bacterium | reverse complement strand
ATACAGCTATTTTAATAAACTTTAACCTTTTATTATCAATTTTGAAGGCATACTAAAATTATATTTGCACAAATTTTATTGGTCAGAATAGTTAAAAAGCTGATTTTTAACGAAATAAAGCATAAATTGAATGAACCCTCCTCTAACTACAATACCAAAGCGATGAATGTCTCATTTTTGAATCAAATGATCCGTTTGACTCTCCTTCTCATCTTTTCATGTGGCAGCCTTCAAGCCCAGATGAAAGAAGATATAAAAAAAGAAATCGATAAGATTATTTATTATGATACAGAGGTGTTGTCTAAAAACATCCCTGGGTATTCTATTGGACTATTTTACAGCGATTCTGTTTTTGTCTATAATTATGGTGGAAATGATTTGGATGAAAATAATACCTTAAAAGAATCTACTACTTTCGAATTAGGAGGGCTTTCCAAAGTTTTCACAGCTACATTGATTGAAATATTAGTCAGTGAAGGGACTATTTTTTATACTAAACCCTTAAACGAATATTTAGAAAACAGCTATAAAAACGAACATCTAGCTGACCTTACTATTGAAGATTTGATCACTCATCGATCTCGACTTCCAAAATTACCTTATGAATTTGGTGTCAAAGAAAAAGAGATAAATAACCCTTACGCCCATTATACAAAGAAAGATTTATTAGCCTTTTATAAAGATTTCAAGGCTGATCCTAAAAGCCAAAAAGAATACTTTTATTCCAATGTAAATTTTGCCTTACTCGAAATCGCCATCGAAAATGCTACTGGTAAACCTTATCATCAAGTGCTCAAAGAAAAATTATTCGAGCCTTTGCAAATGAAGAATAGCTTTGTTCACATTGATCCTTCCAAAGGAAAATTACCTTGTCCCGGATATTCTATAAGTGGTAAACAAGTAAAACCGCTTAAATTCCAATCCTTTGCTGCATCAGAAGGTATCAAGTCTTCTATGCAGGATTTAGTTGCTTTTGTTAATACTAATATTGGAAAAAACACTTCCGAACTATCGGCTCTTTTTTATAAAACTCAAGAGCCGATGGATGAGACTAATTTAAATAAAGATGCAAAAGTTGCAAAAGGATGGCATGTTTTGAAAAATAGAAAATATTATAATGCTATCTTACACTCCGGTTCCACCAATGGACATAGAGCCTATATTGGTTTTGTAAAAGAAACGCAAACGGCTGTTATAGTTCTTTCGAATTCAGAACATGCCATGGATGGACTAGGATTTCTTATTCTTCGAATGTTGAATCACAATTGGAAGAAGAAAAGAAAATGAGCACTTTATTAAACACATGCGAGAAAACGACAAAAAGCGGATTAAATTCATTGTTAATCCTTTTGCAGGTATAGGGAATAAGCAAAACTTTCAGCGACAAGTAGACAAGTTTCTGAACCACTCTCTCTTTGATTACGAATTGGAATATACTACCGCTCCCGGCCATGCACGGCAAATCTCTGCTAAAGCTGTTCAAGAAAATTATGATATCATCGTAGCTGTTGGAGGTGATGGCTCTGTAAATGAAATTGGAGGTCCACTCATCGGAACCAATAAAATACTGGGCATCATTCCTGCAGGATCGGGAAACGGTCTTGCCACCCACCTTGGCTATAGTCGCAGTATTCAACAATCTATTTCTAGTCTAAATACTGCAACGGTTAAAAAAATTGATACTTGTCGATTAAATGATCAAGTCTTTTTGAATGTTGCCGGAGTAGGTTTTGATGCCTGGGTAGCTTATAAGAGTAAGAAAAACACGATTCGTGGTTTCTTAGGTTATTTAATAACTGCTATTCGAGAAACTTTTTTTTATAAAATGAAAAAGTTTTATATCGAATTAGATGGAAAAAAAATAGAACGGGAATGTCTTTCTATTGAAATTGCCAATGCCACCATGTTTGGTTATAATATGAAAATTGCTCCTTTAGCTAAATTAGATGACGGTTTATTTGATGTCGTTTTAATTAAAAAAGTCAATAAACTTAGGTATTTCTTCTCTATGTTTCGCTTTCCTACTGGCAGTATTCATAAGAGTAGTTTAGTAGAATACCACCATGCTGAAGAAGTAAAAATTTCGGCAGAAGAGGAGTTTGCATTGCATACAGACGGAGAAGGCTTTTTGTCCTGTCACAATTTGACTTTTTCTATAAATAAATTATCTTTGTATATATTAAAACCCCAATAAAAAAATTACCATGAGCAAGAAGAAACCTAAAAATAACCGTACCGGAGTGGTTTATTCCTCTAACCCAAACTTCGATTATACGTACGGTGCGGGAGATGAGGAGGTTGATGTTCCCCCCGAAGATCAAATCCTCCGAATCTTCCTTGATCGAAAAAAACGAAGAGGAAAAGAAGTGACACTTATCACAGGTTTTCAGGGTTCTACTGATCAACTAAAAGAACTCGGTAGTTTTCTAAAATCAAAATGCGGCGTCGGTGGATCTGTCAAAGACGGAGAAATCCTAATTCAAGGAAATCATAGAGATAAAATCCTACAACTCTTATTGGATAAAGGTTATAAAAAAACTAAAAAGTCAGGAGGGTAATTCAAGGGTGAAAAGGTGAAAAGGTGAAAGGGTGAAAGGGTGAAAGGGTGAAAGGGTGAAAGGGTGAAAGGGTGAAAGGGTGATTAAGCTAAGGTAGGTTTTGCCATGATCATTCGGTCTTTTCCGCTGAGGTCTTTTTTGATTTCTATATTTCCAAAGCCTTCTTGTTCTAAAATCTGATGAACTTTTGCTGCATTGAATTCATTCATTTCGAAAAACAGTTTTCCATTTTTAGCTAAATTCTGTTTCGCAAATTGTGTGACCGTTCTATAAAAAATCAGCGGATCATCATCTGCCACAAACAAAGCCATTCCAGGTTCAAATTCTTTTACATTTAAGGGCATCAGATCTTTTTCGCTATTCGGAATATATGGAGGGTTGCTAATGATGATCGAATATTGTTTTGCAATCCAATCTTCTTTCTTTAAAATATCTGCCTCGATAAAGTTTAGAAAAACTTCATTTTTTGCAGCATTTACTTTGGCTACTTCCAAGGCTTTTTTACTATAATCCAATGCATCGACGGATAAATCCGGTGCCTTCTTTTTCAAAGTAATTGCAATACAACCACTACCGGTACCAATATCAAGCAAACGAATTGGAGCCGTTAAGGGCGAAACCTTTAAATCTTCCAATATCCAATAAACCAATTCTTCCGTTTCAGGTCGTGGAATCAATACGTTTTCGTTGACCATAAATTTCAAACCATAAAAATCTGCCTGTCCTAAAATATATTGAAGTGGTTCTTGTTTTAAAAGCCGATCTGAAATCTCTGACAAGCGATCCATCTGCGCTTTTTCCAAAGTAGAAACGCGTTCAAAATTAGTAACCCCAAATTCATCTTCAAATACGATTCGAGCCATGCTCAATGTTTCTCTGAGTGGATAGACCTTTTGTATTTCGGTACAAAATTGTTGATATGCTTGTTTAATGGTCAAATTGTTTTCTCGAATTATAGCTTAGCAAACAAATGGTTTCTTAGATTGCGAATATACCAATTTAGGAAATAAAGGATAAATACTCCACAGAGAATCGATAGAAAGGCAGGTTGTAATAAACTCCTATTCTGGATTTATGATCGTTTGATCAAAAGAACCATTCGAATTTGATAAAAAATATTGCTTTTAAAACTACTTCAAATCAACTCAATATCAACACCTTATATATTGTTTTTATTAATATTTAAAACATTTATTGAAAATATTTATTTGGCT
>CAYXQH010000657.1:0-3772 GCA_964467425.1 uncultured Saprospiraceae bacterium | reverse complement strand
ATTTCGCCGAAGGCGACTAAAAAACGTTTACTTCTGCTTTTAATCGGATACCAAACTTTTGTTCAACCGATTTAATGACTCGATCGGCATGTGCTTTAATTTCCTCGCCACTTGCATTTCCGTAATTGACAATTACTAAAGCTTGTTTTGCATGGCTCCCGGTATTTCCGATTTTTTTTCCTTTCCAGCCGCATTGTTCGATCAACCAGCCTGCCGGGATTTTTACTTTTTTGTTGGGGAGTGGGTAGAATACAATATCTGGAAATCGCTTTTGTAATTTTTTAAATTTAGCAGAAGTAATTTCCGGGTTTTTAAAAAAGCTTCCTGCATTTCCAAGAATGGCGGGATCAGGTAATTTAGACGATCGGATTTCGATGACCGCATTGCTGACCTGTTTTATGGTTGGATTTTTAATTTTCTTTTCATGGAGCACCGTTTGAATGGCGCCATACGAGGTATTCAATTTTGGCTTTTTAGAAAGTCGAAGGACTACTTTGCTAATTAGAATTTTCCCTTTCAATCTTTTTTTAAAAACACTATCTCGATAAGCAAACTGGCAATCTTTTTTATAAAACACTTTTTTCTTTCCAGATTGTAAATCAACAGCTTCTAACTTGATAAAAATATCTTTCAACTCTACACCATAAGCTCCGATATTTTGGATGGGTGCAGCGCCAACAGTCCCGGGAATTAAAGAAAGGTTTTCAACACCACCTAATTTTTTTCGAATTGCCCACAAGACAAATTGATGCCAGTTTTCTCCAGCCCCAATAGCGACATGTACCGTATTTGTAAAATCACGAATAATGTCGATGCCTTTAATTTCATTTTTTAAAACATGTGCATCGATATCCTTGGTCAACAACATATTTGAACCACCACCAAGAATAAAAAGTTGTTCTTTATTAGTTTTTAAAAAAGCAGATAAACCCTTTACGGATTGTACCTTCGAGAATAACCTGGCCTTTACATCAAGACCAAAAGTATTATAAGCTTTTAAAGAAAAATGTTGTTGAATCTTCATTCTTAGCAGACCTGCTTTTATTAGAATTAAGTGATTAGGACAGTATCATTATAAATCTAAATATCTAATTCCAAGCAGTCCGGGGTAAACTGGTAACTGAACCATATCCCCCATGGCTCTTCCTGGAAAAGGATTTTCTTTTGTACTAAATTTAAATACCTCATCATCCAAAAGTACCGCTGTTTCATAATGCGTAACTTTTACTTCTTCACCCTTTATATGTCCAAAAGGCTGATCCACCTTTGGTTTTAAATCCAAAAGCTGAACCTGTTGGGATGATGGTGCTTTAAAGTCTCCATAAAGATTAATAAGACTTATTACCAAAGGCATAAACACAATACTTAAAACGATGCAAAGGGTGTACAATCGAAATTGTTCATAAATTTCATGTTCCTTATCCGCATTTTTTTTACCAATAAAAAAACCAAGCCCTAAGCCTACTATACCTGCGATTATTAACCATTTTCGAGTATCTAAAATTTTATCGAAATGATCAAAATGAAAAACATATAAAAGAATCATGATAAAGATCAAAACGGTAAGAGAAATCATTTTGATATAACCGGATCTAGTTAATTTAATCCGATTAGCAGAAGTATCGGGCAGTGGAATCATGGATAGAATTAATTCTGAAGCATTAGAAATAATAGTTCCTTAAAATTGACAACGAGGGTTTAAATACGCTCAAACTGCAATTTAGCCAGACTACTATACAAGCCTTCTTCAATCAAAGAAAGTTCATCATGCGTACCTTGCTCTACAATTTGTCCATTGTCGATGACAAATATACGATCTACTTCTCGAATTGTAGCCAATCGGTGCGCAATGATAATGGACGTCCTTCCTTCCATCAAGGTATTCAATGCATCTTGAACTACTTTTTCACTTTCAGCATCTAAAGAGGAGGTCGCTTCATCAAGTAATAATATCGCCGGATCTTTGAGAATTGCTCGAGCTATCGCAATCCGTTGTCGTTGCCCTCCTGAAAGCTTTACACCACGCTCTCCAACCAGTGTTTCCAGTTGCTCCGGAAAGGTTTTTATAAACTCCCAGGAGTTGGATTTTCTTGCAGCTTCTAAGATTTGCTCATCCGTAGCATCAGGGTTTCCATAGAGAATATTTTCACGAATAGTTCCACCAAACAGTAAGACCTCTTGTGGAACGATCGCCATATTTTTTCTTAATTTTGAAATATTATAATCTTCGATGTTTTCTCCATCCACAAAAATATCTCCTCCATTCAATTCATAAAATCGAAGTAATAACTGGACAATGGTTGATTTTCCAGAACCACTTGGTCCGACTAAGGCCACTTTTTGCCCTCGCTTAATTTCTAAGGTCAATCCTTTTAAAACGGGTATATCATCTCTGGTCGGATAAGAAAACTGAACATCTTCATACCGAATGTCTCCGTGTAATCTGGCACCTGTAACTCCCCGACTATCTTGAATATTCACTTCACTATCCATGTCTAAAATTTCCCTAACACGCTCTGTTGCTCCTAATGCTCCAAGTAGCTGTGTATAAAAATTAGCAAGCCCGGCAATGGATGCACCAATAACGGAAGTGTAGGTCACAAAGGTCACTAACTCCCCTGCTGTCATCTCTCCGGATTGGATCATCAAAGCACCTTGCCAGATAATAAATATCAAGCCACCAAAAAAGACAACTACTATAAAAACTGAAAAAATCGCTCGTCCTTTTGCAAAACGCATTGCGATATCAACCATGTCTTTCATCGTTCTCCCGTAGCGGATTGATTCGAACATCTCATTGGTGAAAGATTTTACAGCACTAATGGACGTCAGTGTTTCACTCAAAACGATATTGGTTTCTGCTAAAGCATTTTGTCTTTCTTTAGATAGCTTTCGAATATACTTTCCAAAAAAGAATCCTCCTATAACAATCACCGGAATAGTCGCTAACATGATCAAAGCGAGTCGAGGGGTTGTAATGCCCAAAAAGATGATCCCTGTAATGAGTAAAATGATCTGTCTGATAAATTCTGCAATCGTAATCGAAAAAGCGCTTTCTAATTTTTCTACATCACCTGTCACTCTACTGATCAACTCACCTACTCTACTTTTTTCGTAAAACACGATAGGCAAGGAAATCATTTTTTCGTACAAAGCTTTTCGAACATCGGCAATTCCATTCTCTGCAGCTTTTGCGAAAAGTACCACTCTGAAATAGGACACAGAACCTTGAACCACAAGAACAACAATTAATACTTTTAAAATATCATTTAAGTCAAGCCCAAAGAAATCATCTCCATTCGCAATGTCTAACATTTTCCCGATCATAAAAGGAAATATCATAAACACCATGCTGCTTAAAAACAACAATAGCAAACCAAGGAAAAGATAATACCGATAGGGTCTGATATACTCAAAAATGCGGACCGCATCTCTTAGGCTTTCTTTATTGAGTTTTTTCTTAGCTGCTTCGGAGTTTTCCGTTTCGCTTTCCAGACTTGTTTGTTTTAAATCTTTCTCTGCCATTATTACATTGAGTATTTGACTTTCGACAAATCAAGGTGCAAAAGTACAGTTAAATAACGATTATACCCGCCTTTCGGTTTTCACTTTTGTAATTTGATTGTAAATAAATAGGAACCTAGTGAACATTTATTGACGTATATAAAAGATCATTCGGCTTTTGGTCATCGGTATTAAGTACATAAAATCGAATATTGAAAATCATTTTTACGAGAGAACAACCTTATTTTTTCACTTAAAACTAAAAATC
>CAYXQH010000656.1:0-3776 GCA_964467425.1 uncultured Saprospiraceae bacterium | reverse complement strand
TTCAAATTGGAGTAATGTAGAGATAGATGGCTTTTACCTGGAAGATACCATCCCAGATTATATTAATGTTAGAAGAATTGATATTGGGGAATTCTATGCTAATGGACCTTATACGAATTTGGAGAAAACAGTACGCTATACCACTAATCTAAATAGTACGCTTACACATATGCCCGGATCTCCTTTTCTAATCCATGAAAACCCTACTTTTTATCGAGGTGATTTAGGCTTGGCTGCTAATGAATATATAACTAAAATTCGATGGGATTTTGGTCCTGACCCGATGCCTATCTCATCTGGAGTGAATAGTATAAATTCAATCAAGATATATTTTGATGTAGATGCTTCTGCACCACCTGGTCCCTTAACAAACTGTTTTGAGGCAGGAGGTTCTTCCGATGTTTTCTCTGTTGATGGAGGTGATCCATGTGATGTCATTACTGTAGGATCATTATCATCTTCTTTTATTCCAGGGACTCGTAAAGATTATGAATCTCCAGAATGTGGAGGTTGTTGGCAGTATAATATTGCTGGCGATTGGATTAACGCAGGAGACACGGTCGGTATGCGCGTTAGATTAAGAAGTGCATCTGCTTCTGGGATTGATATTCCAAATCCGTCTATTATAGATTTATTACCCGTAGGAATGGAATATATTCCAGGATCTTGGGTATATGATGAAAATGGAACAGGTATAAGTTCTCCAGTTTTTACTGAAACGCCTAATTATAATAATACGGGTAGAAATCGCTTGAAGTGGGATTGGCCAGGAGTAAATTTTCCTAGTAATAATGCAGTCTTCGTTTCTTTTGATGTAAGGATTACGATGGATGCACCGGTTGGTGAAGATGGTTTAACAAATCGATATATTATAACGCCTTATGGAAATGAAGGTTGTAGTACGAGTGGACTCGGAGGCCTTTTTACAGATACAGAGGATTGGGATGGTGATGGAAATACTACAGAAGAGTTTTGCTCTGGATTAGTTGATCTTGATATCATCGCACTTCCAGCATTAGAATCTGAAAAATTAGTTAAAGGACAATTAGATATGGACTGGACTAAATACCCTGACGTGGGGTATACTGTTCCAGGTGGTCTTGCCGATTATCAATTGATTGTTCGGAATAAAGGAAATGTACCACTTGATTCGGTTATTGTAATTGATGTTTTACCTTTTGTAGGAGATGAAGGAGTAATAAATTTAAATGCTAGAGATTCAAGATGGCGACCCAATTTAGTAGGATCTGTTTCTGCCCCTTCAGGAGTTACGGTATATTATAGTACCGAAGGAAACCCTTGTCGAAGTGCAGAAGGTATTTTACCCTCAGGTCCACCTTCTTGTAACGCTGCGAATTGGTCCATAACACCGCCAGCAGATATTACAACAGTTCAATCGTTGAAATTTGATTTTGGAGCTATCATATTAAATGCTAATGATTCACTAATCTTAGAATGGCCAATGCGTGCTCCGGTAAATGCATTAGCAACCATAGGTGTTCAACCAGATTCTACAGCATGGAATTCATTTGGATATATTGGACAAAGAGTTGATAATAGTGAATATTTATTACCTTCTGAACCGATTAAAGTAGGTATCTCAATGAACACGTCGGTACCTGCCGTCATTGGAGATTATGTATGGATAGATAATAATCAAAACGGAATTCAAAATGGAGGGGAGCCAGGATATGATGGAATGCGAGTAGAACTTTACGAAGATAATGGCGATGGTATTGCTGATCCAACAGTTGACAATTATGTGAACTTTACTGTTACAGCCAATGGAGGATTTTATCTCTTTCCATATTTACCTGCCGGGGATTATTTTTTAGTTTTTTATAAACCAGCTCCTTTTGGTGTAACGACTGCCAATGCGGGAGGAAATGATGCACTAGATTCAGATGGTACGTTGTCTAACTATAATGGGTTCACTATTGCAATTACACCCGTATCCAATTTATCTGGAACAGAGTATGATTTAGATTTGGATTTAGGAATCTATCCAAATGGTTTAGCTGCTATAGGTAATTATGTTTGGGCAGATTCTAATGGCGATGGTGTTCAAAATGAGCCATCCTCTAATGGTGTAAATGGTGTTACTGTTAACCTTTATAATAACTCAAATCCTTCTACGATTTTTGCTACGACAATTACTTCAAATGACTTTAATGGAAATTCTGGATATTATCTTTTCGATCAATTATCTCCGGGTAATTATTTTGTAGAATTCGTTTTACCAGCAAGTACCACTTTTGCAAATCGAGGAAGCACGGGCTCTAGCGATCCATTAGATTCAGATGTGAACATATCTAATGGCCGAACCGAAGTTTTTTCTTTAACTGGAAATAATTACGATAACACCTGGGATGCCGGTTTAATTCTTTCAGGAACGGAAGTCTGTGGCAATGGAGTTGATGATGACCTCGATGGCCAAATCGATGAAGGTTGCGTAGAAATTTGTGATGATGGAATCGATAATGATGGAGATGGGTTTATTGATGAGTTTTGTGTAGAAGATTGCGATCATATCTATGATGAAAATAATATTCTTGAAAATAGCGAAAACGATTGGACTTATTCAGGGACGGAGGTTTTAGCTGGAGATAGTTATCAATATGATTCTATACGTACTGGTTTATTTCCAGGGAAATCTATAGGTGGAAGTCTTTTGGCGTGGGATGGTTCTACGGATTTGTTTTGGTATTACGATCCATTAAATAATTCAGGAAATCCGGAAGGCGATTATTTCCTTGGTGCACAAAATGGTAATGTTTGTCTGATTGATACCTCCTCTGCGTTTGGATTATGTGGCTTTGAAGTTTGCTTGTCTTCCGCTTCAGATGGAAATTATTGGATATTTGTTGAAAGTATACCGAATCTGGATACGCAAACAGATCGAAAATTATTAGGTAGAGAATATAGATCCGTTTCAGGTCCTGCTATATGGAATTGGGAAGAAATTTGTATTACTATTCACCCTGACTCTATTCCTGCCAATTCAATAGGAATTGTAGTCTCTGTTTTACCAACAGGAACCCCTAAATTACCTGTATATTTTGATGATGTAAGTATAACACCAGCTACAGGATCTACCTGTCTCGAAGATTGTTTTAATCCTTTTGCTTGTGATTCTACTGTTATAATGGCGGCTTCAACAAGCGAGCACGTTCCTTCACAGGTTTATAACTTAAATACTACCGTTACTCCTTTTGCTTTAGATGAAGTAGGTAATGCAAGTGGTTATAATGTAAATGCGCTAGGATATAGAAATCAAGATGATTTTATTTACGGGATAAAATTAATTTCAAACGAATTAATTAAAGTAGACAAGGATGGAAGTCAGATAAATCTGGGAGCAATTTCTGGTTTAGATGTTCCAGGTGATTTAAATAGTGTGTACGATGCAGGAGATGTTTTTCCTGATGGATATTTATATGTTCATGAGGTCTATAATCATGCTGAGATTTATCAAATCGATGTAACTTCTACGCCACCAAATTTAGTTCAAACCCATATACTAAGCCAAAATATTGCCTTAAGTGATTTTGCCTATAATGCAAATGATAATAAAGTATATGGAGTAGGAGAGGCAGGTGAAAAATTTATGATTGACCCCGTTACTTGGAATGTTTCTACTGTTGGAACAAATGCAGCGCCAGCTTCTTATGGTGCAGCTTATACCAGTAATTCGGGAAGAGTTTACGTCTATAGGAATAACCCAGGAGCATTATATCATGTTGATTTTGGAGTAAATGGAACAGGAACTGGAGCCA
>CAYXQH010000655.1:0-3780 GCA_964467425.1 uncultured Saprospiraceae bacterium | reverse complement strand
TCAAACAATACATTTACAAAATATATTCCCTCTCCTATTTGATCTTTTTCCAAATCCTTCCAGCGTACTAATTAATATTAAAATGGAGTCAAAATATATCGACTCAGAGTATACCATCTTTAATAGTGTGGGACAAGCCGTTTCTTCAGGAGCGCTTAGGACTGAACATTCAAAAATTAAAATAAATCATTTAAGTCACGGAGCTTATACTTTTCAAATTAAAACCAAAGAAGGGCTTGCAAATTTACCTTTTGTAAAGGTGCAATAATTAAATATTATTTGTTCCTATCAATCGGCGGCGGAGGCGGCGGAGGAGCAACTCCAATATCAAAAACTATTTTAACTGGAAAGGCTTGGTCTATTTCAGCAGCTTGTTCAGCGTTCAGTTCACAATAAGTCATTTCAAATTGATCTTTTGAAATGGTATCATATTTTGATTGAAGCCCTTTAACAATTTCAATTAAAGCTAATTCAAGGTTTTCAGCTGGAGTAAGCGTGTTCCAAAAAATAGCAATTTCTTTTTTATATAAATCGGAGAAATGCTCTATGGTGTAATTTTTTATAATCCAATTTTCCAAAGAATCGATATCAATAATAGTTTCGCTATTGATCAATACTTTTTTTCTATCATTAATAAGAAGTCTTACTTCCGAAGGAGTAGGAATCCTTGAAGTTTTAATTGGGCAGTAGAAAGTAAAATGGCATTTAATTATCTTTTCGGTAAGTAGTATGCCAATTTCTTTTTCTTTATAACATAATTCATCTTCTGTTTCTTCTTCAAAAGCATCCAGGAGTTTAGAAATGATCCTATCATATGAATCTCCAGTTTCCACTTTTAAGACAGGGATTGAATCTTGAGCCTGGACAATGAATAATTGATTTTCACAAGACTCCTTTTTATCACAGGTTTGCAATAAAACCGAGAAAGAAACGAAAATTAATAGGGAGTATTTCTTCATTGGTTTTTTATTAAATCTCTTTACCCATTTCCTTTTTACGATGAGCACGAACCAATAATAAAACTCTGCTATAGCTTTGCAAACCTTCCTTAACACCCTGCGTTTTTAAATAAGCATCATAGGTTGCATCTCGTACAGCTGGAAATAAATCGGGAAATTTATCCATTTGTCTATTGATATCTTTCAAATGAGCTAAGATTCCTTGAGGAATTTCTTTTCTCAACTCTTTATAGTGTTCTGGGTCATGTCTGCGATATTGAGATGCAACGGAGCGCCAATAGGAGAATAGTCCAGAATACTTCATGATGGGCTCATTTGAATTTTTGCAAGTGAGATAAGCAATAAAATTACAGGTGCCTTCATCGCCTATTCCAAAGCCGTGTGCTAACTCATGAGACATGACGTATGGAATTTGCAAAGGATGAAGCCCCGGATCAACATGACACTCGCCTGTAAAAGGAAGGTAGAAACCAGCGGTGCTGATTCTCAATAAGGAACCTTCGGGGTACAAATAACGAACACGTGCTTTTCCAGAACTTGGATAACCTAATGTGTCAAATATATGCTTCACGCCTTCCCTTGAAAAAATTTCCAAATCAGATTCAAAGACATAACGATTTAAATATAGGCTATCAAAATCTTTGACTTTTTCATAGGACTCCAATAACTCTTCGGTGGCTATTTTATATTCCTCTAATACTTCTTCTTTATTTAGTGGTCTTGCATCAATACCGATCTGCTGTTCAATTGGAATACGACCATAGTTGAAACCCCATAAAATCAAAAACAAAAAGATGACACCAAAGAGGAAAGCTGCTAAAGAGAATAAAAAACTAAGGATTCTTTTTCCAATGGTCGCATTGTTTTCCCGTTTCCGAAAAATACGTCTGAACACATAAACAAGTAGCAGGATAAGAAGGATGTAAATGAATGGAATAGGAAAAATACCGATGGTAAAATCAAAGACTTTACGAACAAAAAGAAAGAAACCTCTGCTATAGAATTGTTCAATGATAGCAGGATAATTACCTAGAATAATTCGAAGTATTAAAGTCAAAACTCCAAGTCCAATCCATACCCATCTGCTGTCGATTTTTCTCATTCAGAATATTATTGATTATTTGTCCATTATTAAACAAAGAAGTTTACGTATTGATTTGAGGACAAAATATATCAAAATAGGCAGAATATTCCACTTTTTAAGCTTTTCAATAGTAACATTAACCTGGTTACGGAGGTACATTTCATAAATATCCCTAGCAAAACAAGTCATTTTCTCAAATAATGTGTCCTGATACGGACTTTTTCGTCATAGAAATAACGTATATTTGCGAACTAAAATCGCGTTTATAACGTTTCAACTTTATAATTACATTTAAAAATTAAATTAGACAAAAAATGGCATTCGAATTCACAGATAGTAATTTTCAAGAAACTGCAATTGACAATGGCGGTGTTTCTGTAGTTGATTTTTGGGCAGAATGGTGTGGTCCATGTAGAATGATTGGTCCAATCATCGAAGAATTAGCAACTGAATACGGTGAAAGAGCAAAAATTGGTAAAGTCAATGTTGATCACAACCCGGAAATTTCATCAAAGTATGGTGTACGTAGTATTCCTACTATTTTAATTCTTAAAAATGGTGAAGTGGTCGATAAGCAGGTAGGCGTTACATCAAAAGCAGCTTTGATCGGCAAAATTGATGCACATCTATAATAATTGCTAAAAAGATATTACTTTAATGCCCTTGTTTCATTTGAAGCAAGGGCATTTTAGATTTATGCAACAGTTTAGGGCAAATTGCGTTTTTAATTTACAGCATGAAGCAATTGTTTGACCAAACTAAAATAATAGATATATGAACTTATTAGATAATTTTGAGGTAAGAGATCTTGGTAATTTAGAACTATTAGCTAAGCAAGTCGTCGAGGGTTTTATCATTGGGTTGCATAAAAGTCCTTTTCATGGGTTTTCTGTAGAATTTGCTGAACATCGTATATATAATCAGGGAGAATCAACCAAAAATATCGATTGGAAGGTCTATGCCCGAACAAATAAGATGTTTATAAAAAGATACGAGGAAGAAACCAATCTTCGATGTCAAATTGTAATCGATTGTTCCTCCTCCATGTATTTCCCAGAAACGAAAAAGAAAAATGCAAAAGTCCATATCAATAAACTACGTTTTTCTTCTTTGGCCGCAGCTGCATTAATGCACTTATTAAAAAAGCAAAGAGATGCTTTTGGGCTTTCTATATTTGATGAATCCATAAAGATTCATAGTCGCTGTAAATCAAGTACCTCACATTATCGATTGATGTTGACACACTTAGAAGGCTTGATTAAAAATGAAGAACGAAACAGAGCTACCTCTGCTGCTGAGGCACTCCACCAAATCGCAGATAGCATACATAAACGATCTATGGTTGTTATTTTTAGTGATATGTTTGAACAAAGTGAGCACGTGGAGAATATGTTTTCAGCTTTACAGCATTTGAAACACAATAAGCATGAAGTTGTTCTTTTCCATGTCGTTGATAAATCGAAAGAAATAGATTTTGAATTTGAAAATCGACCTTATGTTTTTATTGATATGGAGTCAGGTGAACAGGTACGTTTACAGTCCAATCAAGTAAAAGAACATTATGTAGAACAAATGCACAAATTCAAAGAAGAACTAAAATTTAAATGTTTGCAATACAAAATTGATTTTGTCGAAGCAGATATAAATGAAGGTTTCAAACCAATTCTTCAGTCCTATTTAGTAAAAAGAAGTAAGATGGTATAGATCGGTTCGAAACAAGTTTATTTTTACTATTTT
>CAYXQH010000654.1:0-3780 GCA_964467425.1 uncultured Saprospiraceae bacterium | reverse complement strand
AAAAATAAAGAAATTCTAGATAGAAAACTGACGGCTACTATTCCGATTGTTGACGTCAATATTTTGCTGGATGCTTTAAAAGAGATTTACGATTTGAATATTAAAAGAACGAATCAGAATATTTCGATAGAATAAAAATAGCACAGAAAACCCTGGCCAAATTTTATAAGAATAAAACCAAAACTATGACAACAAAATTGTACAAAATTTTGGCAGTACCTAAGCTGGTGAAGTTATCCTTATTGCTGCTTTTTATATGTGGTACTGGTTTGACGGCCCAATCTTCTAACGCAGGTCCTTCCTTTTTCGAACAGACAGATGATGACAAACGAATAGCATTAGAAGCTGCTTTAAAACAGTTGGCAAAAAAATACGATTCGAATCTTCTTTACGATCCTGAAAATTTAAAAGACAAATCAGTTTTATCTTCAAAGCTGGACGGGAAGAGCCTTGAAGCTGTTTTGAAAAAAATCTTGCCTCCGTTTCAGTTAAGCTATAAAAAATTGAGCGAGAAAAATTATGCTATTAAACCGCTTTCAACTAAAAAGACAAACAAAAATCGCATAGGGAAAAAACCTCCGGGCACGATTAATTCACCTTATGTTTCAATACAAAAAACTGCGAAAATAACAATTGCCGGACAGATTACTGATGAACAAACTGGTGAACCCTTGATTGGCGTGAATGTCAAAGAAAGTGTTACCAATACTGGGACGGCGACAGATTTTAATGGAATGTTTACTATCGAAGCAGAGGAGAGCGCTACCTTAATTATAAGTTATATTGGCTACGTTAGCCAGTCTATCAAAGTGAAAGGTCGTACTTCTCTTAATATTGTTTTACGAGAAAATATTGCTCAACTGGATGCCGTCGTCGTCGTAGGATATGGTACTCAAAAAAGAAGCGATCTTACCGGATCATTATCTTCTGTTTCCGAAAAAGAACTCAAACAATTACCGTCAACAGGTTTGGATCAGGCATTGCAGGGAAGAGCAGCCGGAGTATTAGTGACGCAAAATTCTGGAGCACCAGGAGGAGCTGTTTCTATTCGGGTCAGAGGAATTTCGTCGACATTATCAGCCGAACCACTTTACGTAATTGATGGGATTCCGGTCGTAAATGACAACCAAGGAAGTTCTTCCAATTTTGCTGAATTAGATGGTGGTGGTCAGCATTCTAATGCCTTGAATACCATAAACCCCAATGATATTGAGTCGATTGAAATTATGAAGGATGCTTCTGCAACAGCAATTTTTGGTGCAAGAGGTGCTAATGGGGTCGTTATTATTACGACGAAGCGTGGATCAAATGGACGATCGAATATTACCTTCGACACCTATTATGGAATTCAGGAAATCGCGAAGAAAATTCCGGTGATGAATCTGAAAGAGTATGCAGATTACTATGGTGATATCGGATATAATACCATTGAAGAATTTGAAAATCCAGAATTATTAGGAAACGGAACAGATTGGCAGGATGCTGTTTTTAGAAGAGCTGGGATGCAAAATTATCAGCTTAGTTTAACAGGAGGATCTGAAAAAACCAAGTTTGCTCTATCTGGAGGTTACCACGTAAAAGAAGGAATTGTAGTCGGTTCTGATTTTTCCAGAATGTCTGGAAAGGTAAGTTTAGATCATAGTTTTTCTAAAAAGCTGAGAATTGGTAACAGCTTACTTTTTAGTCGAACGAATGAAAATATTACCTTCAATGATAACAGTAGCGGGGTTATTTATACTGCCTTGTTGATGGTGCCAAATGCACCGATTCGAAATGCAGATGGTTCTTTTGCCGGACCGCAGGAAGAGATTACGCTGTCTTTTGATAATCCGGTAGCCAGAGCCTTAGAGACCAATGATGTTAATAAAAAAGTAAGAGTACTTTCCAATATTTACGCCGAGCTGGATATTCTAAAAGGCTTGACATATCGAACAGAGTTTGGAACGGATCTCGTGTTTGCTAATCATAAAACCTTTTTTCCTTCTTTTGAAAGAGGGAACTTCTTTGGAAAATCAGGCATCAGACTGAGTAATAACAATAGCCTTTTTTGGATCAATAAACATTACCTGACCTATAATGACAAAATTGGAGAACATCAAGATCTTACCTTGATGGCTGGTTTCGAAGCGCAAGAAGGAAAATACGAATTTCTAAATGCTTCCAGAGAAAATCTTCCAAATAATGATTTACAATCCATTAATTTAGGAGATGCAGGTCAGATGCAAAATAATGGTGGCGCAGGACATTGGGCATTGCTTTCTTATTTCGGGAGATTGAATTATACGCTTAAAGAAAAATACATGCTGACAGCGACCTATCGAATTGATGGGTCTTCTCGCTTTGGTGTAAATAATCGCTATGGCTTTTTTCCTTCCGCAGCAGTTGCATGGCGTTTATCCAGCGAAGAATTTATTAAGAGTATTGACCAGATTTCAAACTTTAAAATAAGAGTAGGATATGGAGCAGTTGGTAATCAGGAAATTGGTTTGTACTCTTTCAGTTCCAACCTACGAACGTTTACTGCTGTTCAGGGAAATACAATTATCACAGGTTTTGGTCCGGATAATATTGCCAATCCAGATGTGAAATGGGAATCTTCTGTTCAAACGAATGTCGGTTTAGATTTAGGACTTTTTAAAAATCGACTGGATGTGGTGTTCGATTATTATATTAAAAAAGCAGACGGGATGTTATTACCGGCATTGATCCCGGGAACAGCTGGTGGATTGAATCCTCCTTTCGTAAACATTGGTGAAATCGAAAATCGTGGTTTAGAGCTGACCTTAAAAACGCAAAATACAACGGGCGCTTTAGACTGGCGAACAAGCTTTAATTTTTCTACTAATAGAAATGAAGTGATTAGCCTTGGAGCGAATGGAAACCTTCTTGGAGTTATTCAACGAGTCGTAGTTACCAGAACAGAAGAAGGCCAACCAATTGGTCAATTTTATGGCTACGTGACCGACGGGATTTTTCAAACACCAGCAGAAATAGCAGAAAGCCCTTTTCAATCAAATGGCACTCGTGCTGGTGATATAAAATTTAAAGATTTAAATGACGATGGAATTATTGATGATAGAGACCAACAATTTATTGGGAGTCCGCATCCGGATTACACGTTTAATATTACCAATGAAATCTACTACAAAGGCTTCGACATAAATATTTTTTTACAAGGCGTTCAAGGTGTAGAAGTGTTGAATATGGTTCGTCGGGATGTTGAAGGAATGGCGGGTTTATCTAATCAAGCAAAAATAGTAAAGGATCGTTTCCGAAATAATGAACCAAGCACAACTATCCCTCGAGCGACTGGTTCTGATCCTAATTTTAATCGAAGAGTTTCTGATCGTTTTGTAGAGGATGGATCGTTTTTAAGATTAAAAAATGTAACGATTGGTTACACCTTGCCTAAGACAACAGCTTTGCGATTTAGAATTCAAAGCCTTAGAATATATGCAAGTGCACAGAATCTACTGACCTGGACCGACTACTCGGGCTATGATCCGGAAATTGGATCCTTTAATCAAAACCCTTTAATCAATGGGGTAGAGAATGGTCGATATCCAATCTCTCGTTCTTTTACTTTTGGACTAAGTGCTTCATTTTAAAATTCAGTGTTATGAATAAATATATACTTCTTTTCTTTTTGACTTTTACAATAGCTTCCTGCGGGGATGACTTTTTAGATCGGCAACCATTGGATCAATTAAATACAGAAAATTTCTACAAAACAGAAAGCGATGGTCATGCAGCAGCACTAGCAGCTTATGCCGTCATTCA
>CAYXQH010000653.1:0-3802 GCA_964467425.1 uncultured Saprospiraceae bacterium | reverse complement strand
GTGATAAATGGACTTTTCTCTAACCATGTTCTATATATATGACCAATAGATGAATTACTAGTGTATTTAGATGAGCCATCTCCATATTCGATAAAATATGCAAATCGTGGAGGTAATTCGTTAGCCCCCATAAACGGACACGGTTGTGAAATTGTATCAAATGTCACACTATCAATAACAGTAATATTTATTTTAACGTTTACAAAGGAATCTTGACCATTGTTAAAAGATTCTACTACTAATGTTTCTACAATAATTTTATGATTATTACATGAATCCAAACTAGGACTAATAGTACCACTTAACATTGTTTCTACATTAGTTGTTTTATGGTTAGTACTTTCGTTTGCAAAAAGTGAAAAAGAAAAGAGAAATAACAAAATGGAGAGTATTGCTTTCATGGTTGACAAGTGGTTTGGTTTTTCTTTAAAAATATAAAGCTGTCGGTAATGTGGAAAAAAGAAATCGGGATTCGTGGTATGAAAATAACGTTAACGTTATATAAATCGGCTTGAAGAGACAAAGACAAATTTACTAAATGTAAGATTAAAAATGCTAAATAAAAAATTTAACCGCCTGTTTTACAATACTTTACAAAAAATTTCTGTAAGCTGATTTTTGTTTTTTAATTCAAAAACATACTAACGCTTAATATACATCCAGACATTGTTTTTGAATATTAGCATTAATTTACTCCAGCAAACTTTCTAAATCATCAATTAATTTTTTGGCTTTCGAATGCTCATACTGACCAAGACTTGCAGATAATAATTGGTGGCTCATCGATACATCATTCTTTTTGAGGTAGGCAAGAGCGATATACCAATTAGCATTTGTTTTATAGAATTTATTTTCTTCTAAAGCTTTGAGCATTGATATTCCCTCTTCAAATTGTCCCTCCTCAATTAATGCTAAGCCTAAAGCCAATTGGTATTCATTATTTTCTGGACTGATTCTAATTAATTCATTTAGCTTAGGTATAGCTGATTTATAATTTCTGTTTCTTAATAAAGTTTGTACCTCATTTGATAATAATGAATTTGATAATAATGAATTGTCTCCTGACTTAACCGAAAAATCAAACTCCGGCTGAAAATACTCCACATATAAATTTTCTGCAGAGGGTGTTCTATTCAACCACCAGAATACTAAAAGCAAAGCAATTGCTGCGGCTGACGCAAGCCAAAGTCTTCGTGGATTATTGTTCCTTTTCTCTGAAGCGGGAGGAGCACTTGTTGATGCCTTTGAAATGATCTCTTCCTGATAGATTTGATCGAGCTCGTTTTTCAGGTTTTTATTCCCCATCACTTCAATCCCTTCCATTAAATCTTTTTCTAATTGAAAAGCTTTTGCAAAATCAGCATCTTTCTCAAGTCGTCGTTGAAACAACTTAAGCTCTTCATCGCTTAACTGATTATCAAAATACCGTTCTATAAGATTGATGGCTTCACTCATTAAATGAAATTATTTAAGCGTTTCCTTATAAAGGGTGTTTTGATGTGCAATACTTCGTAAGGACTTCATGCATTTACTTTTTTTATTTTTTGCAACTTGCTCGCTGGCAAGATTTAGTTGAGTTTTAATTTCAAGCATTTTTAGCTTTCGGAAATAAAAAAGCTCCAAAATCATTCTACAATCCTTTCCCAATTCTTGTAAAAGATCGAATAACATTTTTTTCTTTTCATCCATTACTAAGGTATCGAGATGGTCTTCTTGTATTTGACCTGCTTGATGTTGATCCTCCAGACTAACCTCTCTTTTCGTTTTTCGTAACCGCATCAGCCACAAATTTTTACTAACGGCAAAAAGATATGTTTTTAGAGAACTATTTTGATGGAAGGTATTCTTTCGAATATTATTAAATAATACAATCAAGCTGTCCTGAAAAACATCAGCAACGTCTTCTTTGGTTCCTGAATTTCGAACGATCATACTTTCAACCAAGCCAAAATACTGGCGGTACAAAAAACGAAAAGCGAGTTCTTGTTTTTTCGAAATGCCTGATTGCAAATGTTCGACAATAGCGGTGTCACTAAATTGCTCCATCGTTTCAAAAATACTAAAATTAAAGCAATCTGTAAAATTGGGCGTTTATCATCTCCACATATACTACTTTTGGAAGCCTCACTCTTTTATACATATACATAAATCATTAGTCGATTTTTGATATAAAAAAAACCCTTGCAAGTCTTTCAACTCACAAGGGTTACTGCAGCCCGTAGGGGAATCCCCGCCTGACTGAACGTCAGTTCGGGCAGGGAACCCTCTATTACCAGGATGAAAACCTGGCGTTTTATTTTATTATCCCTTTTTTAAGCAACCACTTCTTTCCCGCTGCACTCTTTAAATACTTTTCTCGTACTCGTCCTTCTTCCCAATTTTCATATGTCTCTGAATACAATAATACCCAAGGTCGATGACCTTTGGTAAATTTACTTTTCCCCGCATTATGTTCTTTCAACCGATTCGTTACATCTTTTGCCATCCCAACATAATACTTTTCGGAAGCCTCACTCTTTAATACATATACATAAATCATTAGTCGATTTTTGATATAAAAAAACCCTTGCAAGTCTTTCAACTCACAAGGGTTACTGCAGCCCGTAGGGGAATCGAACCCCTATTACCAGGATGAAAACCTGGCGTCCTAACCGTTAGACGAACGGGCCAATTTAGGTGTGAATCTTAGCGAGCCAAAACTCACACTTAAATGGATTCCCGAGTTCGTTAACAGGGTGGACCAAAGCTACATTTTATGCTTTTGAAATGCCGCGTTTGACATCCCTTTCTTAAAAAGCAACGCAAATATAATAGGATTCTCATAAATAAGAAACCCCCCTTGAAAAAAAAACAAGTATTTTTTCTTTTCATACGCCAATAACTAGGATATCTTCCAAATAATGCTGTTTTTACATCAATTTTATACCGAAAAATTTTAAAAAGAAAGGAAAGAGACAACAATTTAAAATAATTATTGTTACTTTTACACTAAGTAAAATGGTGTTTATATTCTTGTTCTCTTTATAAACAAGTAGGCTTTACAAAGTAAAAAAGCAACTTCACAAGAATTATAGCGTTTGAAATATTTTACTTATGGTATAAAAATTATCTCTAAAAAATTACAATATTACCCACATGGCAAAAAGAATTGCGATTAATGGTTTTGGTCGAATTGGAAGACTAACGTTAAGAAACTTATTAAAAAGTAAAGATGTTGAAGTCGTTGCGATCAATGACCTCACTGATAATAAAACACTGGCGCATTTATTTAAATATGATTCTGCTCAAGGCACCCACCCTGCGAAAGTTGTTGCAACTGAAAAATATATCCAGATTGGGAATAAGAAAATCACTGCGCTTACACAACGTGATCCTTCTAAACTGCCTTGGAAAAAAATGAAGATTGATGTTGTGCTGGAATGTACTGGCATTTTCAGAACTTCTGATAAAGCAGGTTTGCATTTAAAAGCAGGTGCCAAACGTGTTGTAATTTCTGCTCCTGCAAAAGACGATGGAGTACAAACTATTGTGTTAGGTGTAAATGATGGTGAATTAGATGCTTCGAATAAGATTTTTTCGAATGCTTCTTGTACGACCAATTGTCTTGCTCCTTTAACGAAAATCATTAACGAAAACTGGGGTTTTGTACAAGCGTCAATGACTACTACACATGCCTATACTTCTGACCAGCGTATTCAAGATGCTCCACACAGAGATCTTCGAAGAGCAAGAGCTGCAGCTTTTAATATAGTTCCGACAACAACGGGTGCTGCAACTGCAGTTTCTAAAGTTTATCCACCAG
>CAYXQH010000652.1:0-3810 GCA_964467425.1 uncultured Saprospiraceae bacterium | reverse complement strand
CAGATGTTACCTCTTTACGTGATGTTTCTATGGAAATGTTGCTAGCCTGTAAAGATGAAATCAATGCATTAGATTTTCAAAGAGCAAAATATGTTCTGGAAGAAAATGAAAGAGTGCATCAAATGATGAAAGCGCTTACTGCGAATAAATTAGAGGAAGCGGGTCAAATTCTGTTAAGAGGCCATCAAGGGATGAGCCAGGAATACAATATCAGTTTACCAGAAATCGACCTCCTGGTGGAGCTGGCCAAAAAAGAAGAAGGCATTCTTGGTGGACGGATGATGGGTGGTGGTTTCGGAGGCTGTACGATTAACCTGATAGAAAATAAAAATAAGACCGGCACATTAGAAAAAATCAAAGAGCAATATCAAAAATCTACTGGTGTTGTACCTGAAGTGTATGAGGTAAAAGCTGGCGAAGGATTGGAACTCGTTTCATGATGTATCATATATTGATACAATTAGACCAAAGAAAAACCGAAGCAACATAATTAAAAATGAACCAAAATCAACATCTGTTTTCAGCACTAGACCGGAAAAAGACATTTGAGAAACTCAAGGCTGAGACTTTTGATCTGCTAGTTATCGGAGGTGGAGTGACGGGATGTGGGATAGCTTTAGATGCAGCAAGTAGAGGATTAAAAGTGGCGCTGGTAGAGCAAAAAGATTTTGCTTCAGGAACTAGCAGTAAGTCGACGAAATTAATCCACGGCGGACTTCGATATCTTAAGCAATTGGATATTGCTCTAGTTAGAGAAACAGGAACGGAGCGCGCGATCGTTCATCGATTAGCACCGCATCTTGTATTACCGGAAAAAATGTTGTTGCCTTTGATTAAAGGTGGATCGTTTGGGAAATGGATGACTTCTTTTGGTTTGAAAGTTTATGATATTCTAGCTGGAGTAAAAGGTGATGATCGTCGGAAAATGCTTTCCAAAAAACAAACATTGGCAATGGAGCCACTATTGGAAGCAGACGGACTTAGGGGCGGAGGTTTTTATGCAGAGTATCGAACGGACGATGCCAGATTGACTATAGAGCTGATAAAAACAGCAAGTTCTTACGGAGCACTTGCACTAAATTATTGCAAAGTAGAAGATTTTACCTATGAAAAAGGAGTAATCAATGGAGCAACGTGCCTGGATACTATGTCCAAGAATACCATTAATGTCAGTGCTAAAAAAGTGGTTTCTGCTTGTGGGCCTTGGGTAGATAGATTAAGAAAACGGGATGGTTCACTATCAGGAAAAAGGTTACACTTGACTAAAGGTGTGCATATCGTTTTTCCTTTTGAAAAATTTCCCTTAAAACATACGACCTATTTTGACGGCCCCGATGGGCGGATGATTTTTGCAATTCCAAGAGGGCGTGTAAGCTATGTCGGCACAACAGATACAACGTATAAAAGCCGATTGGATCGAATCGTTGCAACAGAGGCAGATGCTATTTATTTGCTCAATGCGGTACATCATGGCTTTCCATCAGTCAAAGTGACAAAGGAAGATATTATTTCTAATTGGGCTGGATTGCGACCATTAATTCACGAAGACGGTAAATCACCTTCGGAACTTTCTCGAAAAGATGAAATATTTATATCTGACCAAAATTTAATTTCTATCGCAGGAGGTAAATTGACAGGGTATAGGAAGATGGCACAGCGAATTGTAGACTTAGTAGTTAAACAGTTTAAATCAGAAAACGAAAAAGCTTTTCCAAAATGTAAAACAAAAAATATTGCGCTGAACCCTGAATCTTTTTCTAGCTTCAAAGAAGTAAATGAATATATTGAAAACTTAAACCCTGTTATAGAAAAAATTGGATTAGAAAAATACTATGCCTGGTATCTAACGACGAACTATGGAAAACAATCAAAAATAATTTTAGAGAAAATAAAAGACTTTGAAAATGATGAACCAGAGGTTGCGCTCGGAAGAGCGGAAGCTTGGTACAGTGTCCATCACGAAATGGTTAATGGCGCGGAAGATTTTTTCGTTCGTAGAACAGGGCGACTATATTTTGATATCCAAACGATACCTGTAATTCGGGAAGCTGTCATGAATGACCTAAAGGGTTATTTAAACTGGGATGATGACCGTCTGGCTGCGGAAAATGAAAATCTCGACGAATTACTTTACGATGCTACACATTATTACATTCACGAATTGAGTGAAGGAGGATTTTAAAGAGATACTTAGATCATAGAAAATAACTCACATACAAAATTAGTTTACGATCCATCCTGGATAACAAACCCGGAGATTTTTAATATTGGGCAAGAACAAGCTCATGCTAATTTGACGCCTTTTTCAACTATACAAGATGCGGTTTCGAAAAAAAGAACGGAGAGTGAGTGGGTAAAAAGCCTTGATGGAATCTGGAAATTTAATTGGGTAAGAAAACCGGCAGATCGACCCATTGGTTTTTATAAAAATGATTTCGATGTAAAAAACTGGGATGATATTGAGGTTCCTGGAAATTGGGAATTAAAAGGATTTGGCATTCCGATTTATGTCAATGATCGCTACCCTTTTTCCAAAGACCCACCTAATATTCCGGAAGATTATAATCCGGTAGGTTCTTATAAAAAATACTTCACTATTCCGGAAAATTGGAAGGATCGAGAAATATTTATCCAATTCGGTGCAGTAAAATCAGCCGCCTACTTTTGGGTCAATGGTGTTTTCATAGGGTATAATCAAGATTCCAAAACACCTGTCGAATTTAATATTACAGACCATTTAAAAGAAGGAGAAAATTCAATAGCAGTTGAAGTGTATCGTTGGTCAGATGGTGCTTATCTGGAATGCCAGGACTTTTGGCGATTAAGTGGAATGGAACGGGAGGTGTTTTTAATGGCGAGGCCAAAGGTTTATATTCGAGATTATTTTGCTATCGCAGATTTAGAAAACAACTATCAGAATGGGCTATTAAAACTAGATGTCGAATTAACAAGTGGTGTAGAACAAACAGGGGATTACGATCTAGGTTTTCAGTTGCTTGATGGAAAAGGTAAAATGGTTATCAATGCTAATCAAAAAGTAGGTTTTCAAAAAGAAAAAAATAAAGCCTTCTGTTTTTCAGAAAAAATAAATCAGCCAAAACATTGGACGGCTGAAACACCGAATTTGTATCAACTTGTTTTAATACTGAAAAACGAAGCAGAGAAAATCCTAGAAACCCTTGCCTGGAAAATAGGTTTTCGAAAATTAGAAATAAAGGATCAGCAAATGCTACTGAATGGAGTAGCAATTACATTGAAAGGCGTCAATCGCCATGAGCACGATGAAGTAAATGGTCACGTGATTACAGAAGAAAGCATGCTGAAAGATATTCAACTCATCAAACAGAGTAATATCAATGCCGTTCGGGCGAGTCATTATCCAAATCATGATCGTTGGTACGAGCTCTGTGATGAATATGGCTTGTATGTAATTGATGAAGCCAATATTGAAGCACATGGTATGGGGGCTTGTTTTCAAAAACCCTTTGATGAAAATGCGCATACTTCAGCTTTACCTGCCTTTAAAATGGCACACCTTGATCGGGTAAAACGAATGATGGAGCGAACAAAAAACCATACCTGTATCATCACCTGGTCTTTAGGGAATGAAGCTGGGAATGGCGAGAATATGAAAGCCGCTTATGACTGGGCAAAGAAGAAAGACCAATCTCGACCCATCCAATACGAACAAGCAGGTGAGGAATACAACACAGATATTGTTTGTCCAATGTATCCGAAGATTGAAGCATTAGAAGTCTTCGCTAAAAAGAATGATCAGCGACCTTACATCATGTGCGAGTATGCACATGC
>CAYXQH010000651.1:0-3816 GCA_964467425.1 uncultured Saprospiraceae bacterium | reverse complement strand
TATGGAAGTAATTTTAAAAAAAATTTAAAAATAATATAAATGATACCTTCACAAGTGGCTTATAGAAAGCCGAAAGATATAAACGAAGCATTGCAGTTGGTTCATGATCTTGGTGATGCTTGTAAAATTTTAGCAGGAGGACATAGCTTAATTCCTGTAATGAAGCTACGGTTAAATGATCCTGAAAACTTAATTGATATCACAGGTATAGCAGAGTTAAAAGATATTCGAGATAATGAAAAATCAATAACCATTGGAGCTTGTGCCACCCATGCTGATATTGCGAAAAATGCCGCTCTTCAAAGTCACGCTCCGATGATAGCGAAAGCTGCGGGAATGATTGGTGATATACAAGTTCGAAATTTTGGAACGATTGGTGGAAGCATTGCACACGCTGATCCTGCAGCTGACTGGCCTGCTGTATTATTAGCTGCTGATGCAAATGTTGTTATCAAAAGTACAGATGGGCAACGAGAAGTAGATATTGATCAATTCTTTCAAGGCTTATTTACTACGGCCTTAAAAGAAGGTGAAATCATCACTGGAATTCGGATTCCTAAAACAGGCTTTAATAAAAATTCTACGTATGTAAAATTTGCTCAACCGGCTTCCCGGTTTGCTATTGTAGGATGCGCAGCTGCTATTGAAAAAGGAGGCATGGCTCGTGTAGCTTTTAGTGGCGTCAGTGCTACCCCTTTCCGAGATACTGGAATTGAAAAAGCTATCATGGACGGGCAGGATGCTAATGCTGCTACGGCTAATACAGCAGATGGGATAAATGTAATGAGTGATCATTTTGCAAAAGCAAATTATCGGAAACATCTTGCTGGTGTATATGCCAGAAAAGCATTGAATGAATTAATGTAATTTCATAAAAGATAAATTATATTGGAATCTGCCAGATGTTTTATCTGGCGGATTTCTTTTTTAAACCAAATAGATGGAACATTCTGGAATAGAGGAACTTAATTCAACGCTTGCTAAGCAAGGCTATATTGGGGACACCTCAATCTCTATGGCTATTTTTTTAGCTCAAAAACTACAACGCCCCTTACTCATTGAAGGGCCTCCTGGTGTAGGAAAAACAGAGATCGCAAAGGTCCTTGCGGCTATTGGAGACACTGAGCTTATCCGATTGCAATGCTATGAAGGGCTTAGTGCCGAACAAGCTATTTATGAATGGAATTATCAAAAACAATTATTAGCCTTAAAAATGGTGGAAGCTGAAAAGCTTTCCGTTGATCAAAAAGAAAGTTTAATTTTTAGTGAAGAATATATTTTAAAAAGACCTTTGCTTAAAGCGATTAGTCAGGACAAAGCACCTGTTCTTTTAATCGATGAAGTGGATCGTGCTGATGAAGAATTTGAGAGTTTTTTATTAGAATTACTTTCTGATTGGCAAATAAGTATTCCTGAAATGGGTGTGGTTAAAGCTAAAAACATTCCACAGGTCATCATCACCAGTAATCGAATGCGTGATCTTTCTGAAGCTTTACGGCGACGTTGTTTTTATCTTTGGATTGACTACCCTACTATCGAAAAAGAGTTAGCTATTGTACGTAAGAAGGTGCCGGATATGGATCAAAAACTAGGTACACAAATTTGTTCTTTCATGAGTGGTTTAAGAGATTTGAAGTTAGAAAAATCTCCCGGAGTGGCAGAGACCTTGGATTGGGCAAAGGCATTGGCGGCTTTGCATATTGATCACTTAGATAAAGAAATAGTAGAATCTACTTTAGGAATTATTTTAAAAGACTGGAAAGATATTCGAGATACTGGACTAAGTCTTTCGGAGTTGTTAGAAAAGACGGGGGTTGTGAAAAGAATTTAATATTGACACAGATTTTCACAGAGAGTTAATATCTGCTTTGATGATTAAACGAAAAACAAATTTGTCTGCTAATATTGTCGCTTTTTGTCGACACTTGCGGACGCGTGGTTTTTATATTGGTATAAAAGAAGAGCAGGATAGCTTAGTTGCTCTAGAAATTTTAAATCCCTTTTCATCTCCAGAATTATTTCAACTTTCCCTGCAGACAACATTGTGTAAAACAGAATCACAACTTCGTATTTTTCCAGATTTATATAAAAACTATTGGCGAGAGTTAGATCGTGCTGTCGATAGTAAAACAGAAGACAAGGAAGACGACAAAGGAACCAAGCCACTCTTAGATACTTCAGATAAAAAAGCGCCGAGTATTCAAGCGATTAAAAGCTGGCTGTATGGAAATAAAAATGATGAGACTACTGAAACTGCTTCCTATTCTGCTGGTGAAGTAAATGGTATTCAGCAGATGCCTCCTTTTAACGACCAGGAAATGAAATCCATTTTCCAATTGGTTCAAAAGCTTGTTAAAAAGATTGCCAATAGAAGGAGTCGACGTTTTTCAAGTACCCATAGAAAAACGCAAATAGACCTGAAGCGTTCCATTAGAAAAAACATTTTAAAGAATGGAGAGCTAATTGAGTTGATGTATAAAGCAAAAAAGAAAGAAGACGTTCGCGTAGTTTTGTTATGTGATGTTAGTAAGTCTATGGAGTTGTATAGTCGTTTTTTTATTCAATTTATTTATGCATTTCAAAATATCTTTCCAAAGATTTCAACCTTCGTTTTCAGCACTTCTTTGCATGCCATCTCAAAAGAACTTAAACACTACTCTATTGATGAGTCTTTAGAAAAGGTTTTAAAAAAAGTAAAAAGCTGGTCAGGCGGTACACGTATTGGGAGTTCCTTTGAAACCTTTAATCAGGAATTTGCGCATCGGCATTTGTCAAACAAAACACTTGTTTTGATTTTGAGTGACGGATGGGATACTGGTGAAGCAGAATTAGTTGCTAATGAGATGAAAAAAATCCAACGTAAAGCCATGAAAGTCATTTGGCTTAATCCACTGGCTGGAAGCCAGGATTGGTCGCCAGAAGTTATAGGAATGAAAGCAGCTATGCCATACATTGATGCTTTACTTCCATTTCACAGTATTGAAAGCCTGAGAACAGTAGTTAGAGATTTGAAAATATAACTACATGATCTACATAACCACATAATTATTTGCTTTCCTTCTACCAGCGTTTTGTTATACCTAATCTAATAAGATGTACATTTGAAAATCCGACTTCGCCATAAGCGGCCCAATTTTCTTTAAAATAATATTTTGCACCACCGGCAGCATAATAAATAATAGTAGGCACTTCGGTTTCTAAACCAATCTCATTTAAAATCCCTTGCGCCACATCTTCGGTTATTGTTTTTCTTCTATTGAAACTGTAACCAGCAGTGAAAGCAGTATAGGTATCCAATTTGTCCAACATTTGAAAATGATACGTTAATTTTCCTGCCAGTGTAAATACGTTCGTTCGCTCTTTTATACTTCCAGTTTGACAATCACATCCTCCAATCGGAAGTCCTAATAAACACTCAGCCAAACATACTGGATCATCCAACAAGTCACTTCCAAATATATCATCAAGACTTAAATCCTGTTGTGCATCTACTCGATAATAACTAACAAATGCGCCGATTCCAAATTGACGCGTAATACCATATTCATAGTTTAACTCAATAGCTGGAGAAGGATTTCCAGAACCAGTTCCACCGTTGATTAAGCTAAAATTAAATTGGGTAGGATTAGAAGCGATTGCTCCGCCTAAACTAAGGCTTTGTTGACCTTTTTGATGATAATAACTTTCAATAGTTCTATCTAAATCGGCAGTTTGAGCACTTGAAGCGATTGGGGCAAAACAAGAAAATCCATATAAAACAAAGGAAAAAAGAATAGATCGGATCATGATAATTGTGTTTAATATTATAAATGTCGG
>CAYXQH010000650.1:0-3818 GCA_964467425.1 uncultured Saprospiraceae bacterium | reverse complement strand
TATTTTTTTATCTAATTTTGTAACAATCATTACAATATTAAATTTTATTTTTAAACTTAAAAAAAATTATCATGGCAACATTTAAAGTTCCTACACGAGAAGAGGTTAGCTCCGCTAACCAGGCAATTTTTGATAACCTACAAAAGAAATTAGGATTCGTTCCTAACTTATATGCTACTCATGCTTATAGCGAGCATGCACTTAGCAACCATTTTCTATTTGCTGAGGCAAAAACTTCTTTGAACAATAAAGAAAAGGAAGTGGTTAATCTAGCGGTAAGTCAGGTTAACGATTGCCTTTACTGCCTTGCTGCTCATACAGCTATTGGCAAAATGAATGGCTTCACTGATGAGCAAATTATTCAAATCAGAAAAGGAGAAGCAACGTTTGACAACAAAGTTGATGCTTTAGCTAAATTAGCAAAAAACGTTACTGAAAACAGAGGTCGAACCAGCCCTGAAGTAGTAAATAATTTTTTCGAGGCAGGTTACACTAAAGAAAACTTAGTAGATGTTATTGAATTAGTTGGAATCAAAACGATTTCCAATTACCTACACAGCACGACAAATATCCCTGTTGACTTCCCAGCAGCTCCTTCATTAGAAGCTACTTTGGCATAAGGTCCTATAACAAGTAAATTTTTTTATCCTATTTTGTAATAATTATTACAAAATATAAACGGTTGCTCAAAATGCGGAAGCAATATTTGAGCAACCGCAACCAAATAATCATTATTATATTTTTTTAACCTTCATAAAAAAGATTCACATGAAAATCACAATTATAGGTGCCGGTGGAAAAATCGGACAAAGAATTACAAAAGAAGCAGCTTCAAGAAATCACGAGCTACAATTAATTACTTCGAAAGACAAGCGTTTTTTCGAATTAGAAAATGTCAGCACACAAGCGATAGATATATTTGATACTTCTGCTTTAGTAGAAAAAATACAAGGAAGTGACGTTGTCATTAGCGCATATGCTCCACCACATGAAAATACAGATTTACTATCAAAAGCTACCCTGTCCTTAGTGCAGGCTTCAAAAAAAGCAAACGTCAGGTTAATCTCAGTAGGCGGTGCTGGTAGCTTAAAAGTAAGTGAAGACTTAAGTTTAGTAGATGCTCCGGATTTCCCAGCTGAATACAAACCTATTGCTATTTCTCACAAGAAAGTTTTAGAAAATATTTATCAAAAAGAAGCTGATTTGAACTGGACGAACGTATCTCCTTCAGCATATATTTTTGAAGGAGAGAGAACCAATCAATTTAGAGTGGGAAGCGATTACCTATTGGCCAATGACAAAGGAGAAAGCTCTATTTCTATGGAAGATTTCGCAGTAGGAATATTAAATGAAGTTGATGATAAAAAATATATAAATCAGCGATTCACTATTGGATATTAATGCTGTCCTCTTTTTTTATCATTTAAAAATAATTCAAATGGAAAATCAAATTAAAGTAAATTACCTGGGCGGCCCAACCGTTATTCTGGAAATTGAAGGGGTTCGATTTATGTCTGATCCGACCTTGGACGAAGGAGGAAATAAATACCAAATGACTCCGACTATAGAGTTGCAGAAAACAGAAGACCCATATGTCAAGACGTTTGCGCCAATAGATTATGTCCTTCTTTCACATGACCAACATCAGGATAATTTAGACACCAAGGGACGAGAATTATTAAGCAACGTTAAAAAGGTCTATTCCACCAAAGATGCTGCAAGAAACATTAAGGGCAATACTATTGGATTAGACCCTTGGCAAAGTGAAACCATTATCGCTCCAAATAAATCTGAAATTGTAATAACAGCTACTCCTGCCAGACACGGTCCGGCAGGCTCGGAAATGCTAACTGGAAATGTGATTGGTTTTGTAATTACAGTTAAAAAAGCAAGCCAGGAATATCAAATTTACCTGACAGGTGATTCTGTTTATTATGAAGGTATAAAAGAGGTTTCTGAACGGTTTAATCCACAATATATATTTGCTTTTGCGGGAGCTGTAAAAGCTATGGGATTGATTTACATCACCATGAATGAAAACGATTTGGTAGATTGTTCCTACGCTTTTCCTGAAGCGACCATTATTCCGATCCATTATGAAGGATGGTCGCATTATTCAGGAACCATTCACCCTGCTCAAAAAGTGTTTGAAGTATTAGGCATTGCCGACAAATTAAGGATCCTTGAAAAAGACCAGCTTAACGTTTTAAAAATTAAGCCTACGCTTTCAACAGCAAATCAACTAGCTTAACAATTTAAATAAAAAACAATGGACTTAATTAATAATCTAAATTGGCGTTATGCCACTAAGACATTTGACAATTCGAAAAAGGTCAGCCACGCTGATGTAGAATTGATTAAAGAATCGATTCGTTTATCCCCTTCTTCTTTTGGACTGCAACCCTATAAAGTTTTCATAATTGAAAACCAAGAACTAAAAGAAAAATTGCAGCCTGCAGCCTGGGGACAGGCACAAGTAACAGACGCTTCGCATCTTTTTATTTTTTGTAGTTACCAAGACCTTAAAGAAAAACATGTAGATGAGTTATTTGATTTAAAAGCCAAAGCTTATAATAAAGACAAGTCAGATTTTGAAGGGTATATTAGTTTTATGAAAGATGCAGTAGCTAAAAAACCTCCAGAGTCAAGAAGGGTTTGGAATTCGAAGCAAGCATACATAGGCTTAAGTAATTTATTAAATGCTTGTGCAGAATTAAAAATAGATGCTTGTCCAATGGAAGGCTTTGATCCAAAAACAGTCGGAGAAATTTTAGGTTTGGAAAATCAAGGATTAGATGCAGTCGTCCTGGCAGCAGTGGGTTATCGTTCTGAAGAAGACAAAAATCAACATTTCCCGAAAGTTAGAAAATCTAAGGAAACTTTGTTTGAATCAATTTCTTAGTTTTACCATAATGAGATTTAAATACAAAAGCGAAAAAATCATTTAAAAAATAATAATCATGGAACAGAAACATCCTTTACCACCTTTCAACAAAGAAACGGCCAAACAGAAAATTCAAATGGCAGAAGATGCCTGGAACAGTAAAGATCCCGTAAAAATATCGATGGCTTATACGATTGACAGTGAATGGCGTAACAGAGCTACCTTTGTAAATGGACGAGCAGAAATCCAGGCATTTTTAAAAGGAAAATGGGAATCAGAATTAGACTATAAATTGAAAAAAGAATATTGGGCACATAGTGACCATCGAATTGCTGTACGTTTTGAATATGAATATAGAACGGATAGTGGTCAATGGTATCGTGCTTATGGCAATGAAAACTGGGAGTTCGATGAAAACGGTTTGATGAAAAAAAGGTTTGCCAGTATCAATGATCTACCGATAAAAGAAACGGAGAGAAGATTATAATTCAATTTTTCTAAAAATAATTTCAAATGGGAAATCCTACTATTTCAAAATTGCGAATTTATCCGATTAAATCACTTGGACATGTTGAAGTGGAGGAAGCAGAAATTGGGATTCATGCTTTAAAAGGTGATCGCCTTTTCGCTATGATTGATGAAAACGGTCGCTATATGAATGGCAAACGAAATTGGAAAGTCAATCAGTTAAAAACAGCATTTGATTTATCTAAGCGATTGATCTGGTTATCTCCAAAAACTGGTGGCACACAAACTCGATTTGAATTAAGAGAAGGCAATAAAGATTTAGATAACTATTTAAGCGATTTCTTCGACACCAATTTAAAACTGGTTCAAAATGAAACCGGAAGTTTCATGGATATTCCCAAAGCAAGTAGTCTGACTGTAGTGAGTGAAGCCTCTTTACAGTCCTTGCAAAAAGATCTGGGCAGAC
>CAYXQH010000649.1:0-3824 GCA_964467425.1 uncultured Saprospiraceae bacterium | reverse complement strand
GATATTAAAAAAAATTGAACCATATAAGGCATATAAGAACATATAAGTCGATCAATTATTCATCTTACATGTTCTTATATGTCTTATGTGGTTTTAAATTAAGCTCTAAAACAAATAGGTAACTATTACATATTGTCGCGTAAATCCTACACTAACAAAGCAACTACCATAAAATATTACTAAATTTGTATTCCAAAAATTAAGATTTAAATCTAAAGCCCGTCCCTATTTGAAAACAGTTTGAATGCCTCCTTATTTAACTGTAATTCCCCAAAGGTTTTCACTCGTTACAAAATTTACAAGTCAGGCCCTCCGGTTCATTCATTTTATTGATTTAAAAATCTTACAATGAGATTAGGAAACTTAGTGATCCTTGCGATCCTATTTTTTTCGTTTTCGGCTTTTGCCCAAAACGCAACATTTACACAACTACCACAGGACAACCAATTGTTCCAACGAAATGTGGCAACCAATAGAGCAACTGTCCCTGTACAAGGTTACATTGCTGATCCAGGTTATACTCAAGTTCGATTAGAGTTAAGAAACGAGCAAGGTCTAGTTGATCAGATTGTTCGAAACATCAGTTATAGTGGCGGTCGAGCAAATTTTCAATTTACAACCAATATAACAGCAGCAAGAAATAATCACGAAATCTCGATTTCCGCTTTACGAAATGGAACATGGATTTTAGTACGAGAAATACCACGCCTTTTGGCTGGAGATATTTACATTATAAATGGTCAATCCAATGCACAAGCATTGGCCGCTCCACACGAAAACGATGTTGATGAATACACGCGTTCTTGGTTTCCACAATTTGGATGGGGAACGTTGAATCTTTCTTTTCCAGGACTATGGGGAGCGCGATTAGCTAAACAAATTTCTGATTCACAAAATCTGCCTATCGGTATCTTCAATCAAGCAGTGGGAGCCGAGCCAATCAATTCTTATTTACCAACCGTAAATGGAGGAAATTATGCCTCACTCCAGCAACGATTTGCTAATGCAAACATGGCAGACTCAAAAATCAGAGCCGCTTTTTGGTTTCATGGAGAAGCAAACTCCTGGGGAACACCTACGGAAGAATATGTAGAAGATTTCAGAGCAATTAAAGAAGCATGGGAGCGTGATTACAACATTGATTATACTTTCGTTTATCAAATGCGCTACCAATCTTGTACTTCTGAGCAGCCAGATATCTTGGAGGCGCATCGAGTAATCGGTCAGACCTTTTCTAACACGGATGCCATTTCAACGACGAATGCTAATCACGATGGTTGCCATTTTTATTATGAAGAAGGATATCGAGAATTGGGTGATAGAATGTCCGAATTGGTAAAAAACAAACTTTATGCTGGCAATAACAATTCGGCATATTCGCCAAACATTACAGCCATCAATATTTCAAATACAAACAATCGAAGGTTAATTTTAGAATTTGATAGAAATCTTCCTTTAAAAACTATTGGTGGTTTTCCTCATCAAGATTTTGAATTAGAATTTAGTAATGCTTCCATTATTGGTGGTCGAGTGAGTGGTTCGCGAGTGGAGTTAAATTTGGATCAACCAATCGAATTTGCGTCTGGCGTGAGTTATTTGAGTCATATTGGATTTGCACCAGGTTGGATTACCAATCAGGCGGATGTTGGGATTTTCACGTTTCATGATTTCCCAATTGCAAACGGCCCTGTAAATTCTAATACTTGTAATGCCACATACACCACCAATGGACAACAACTTTCTATTGAAAGAATTGCTGCTCCCGTTATGGTTTTGAAGGTTTTGAGAAATGATTACTCGGTTGTTTATGCTTGTGATCCTTGGAGTTCACCATGTAGTTTTACCGAAAACATCAACTTAGCACCAGGTAATTATTTTTTACAAATAAAAACATACACCGATGATGGAGTGACTACCATTTGCGATATTTTTGAAGAAATAACCATTGGTAATTCTACACCAACTACCGATTGTCCTAATTTAGGTGCAAACATCGGCGACTCCTGTAATGATGGAAATCCTAACACTACGAACGATGTCGTGCAAGCAAATTGTAATTGTGCTGGAACAGTGCCACCGCCTACTTTCGATTGTCCTGCTTTAAGTGCTAATATCGGAGACGCATGTAATGACGGAAATTCTAACACCACAAATGATGTCGTACAAGCTAATTGTAATTGCGCTGGAACAGTACCAGCACCTACTTTCGATTGCCCTAATTTAAATGCTAACATTGGCGATTCATGCAATGATGGAAATTCTATTACAACAAATGATGTCGTGATAGCAAACTGTATTTGTGTCGGAACAGTACCGCCGCCTACTTTCGATTGCCCTGCTTTAGGTGCAAACATCGGCGACGCTTGTAATGATGGAAATTCGAATACAACGAATGATACGGTACAAGCTAATTGTAATTGTGCTGGAACAGTACCACCGCCTACTTTCGATTGCCCTGCTTTAGGTGCAAACATCGGCGACGCTTGTAATGATGGGAATTCGAATACAACAAATGATACGGTACAAGCTAATTGTAATTGCGCTGGAACAGTACCACCGCCTACTTTTGATTGCCCAACTTTAGGTGCAAACATCGGTGACGCTTGTAATGATGGAGACTCAAATACGAACAATGATATCGTTCAATCAAATTGTACTTGTGCTGGAACGCCAACCCAATCCAATGGCTGCAATGTTACTTATAATTTAAGTGGAAATACGGTTACTATTCAAAACGTGAATGCGCCAATCAGCTTCGTTAAAATAATGGATAGTGATTTTGTACCACAATTTGAGTGTAATTCATGGAGTGATGCCTGCAACAATACTATCAATTATGATTTTGCACAAACTGGACAATACTACATTCAGGTTCAAACTCAGAATACTTGGACATCGCCTATTATTTGTAATATTTTCGAAGAAATAATCATTACTGGTACAGTGGTTTCCAACTCCTGCGATAATATTATAAATGGAGGAATCATTGATGGAAACGAAGTACTATGCCCTGGTGATGATTCCAATGCATTTATAAGCACCAATCTTCCATCTGGAGGAACTGGAGCAGTCGAATATCGTTGGTTAAGTTCGACAGGTGGTTGCCCGACACGTTTATCTGATGTGGTTCAGGGAGCGAATCAATCCACTTTGTCTCCAGGACAAATATTTGAAACAACTTACTACCGTCGTCAATCAAGACGAGCAGGATGTACCGAATGGACAGGTGGCGAATCGAATTGTGTTGTGAAATTTGTCGCTGCGGATTGTGTAGGACAAACATCAGATCCTTGTGATGTCACCTACCAAATCAATGGCAATGGTATTACTATTCAGAATTTAGATTTCCCTATCAATTCTGTAAAAATCAATGATGAGGCAACTTTCGCTGAAGTTTTCTCTTGTGACAATTGGTCTTCAGTTTGTAATCCAACAAGTGCAAGTATCAATTTACAACCAGGAACCTACTTTCTAAATATTCAAACTTACGAAGATTGGGATAATCAAGTTTGTACGATTTCTGAAATGATTACAATAGGAAATTCACGTCAAGGGAATGGAAATAATTCAGCTACTCCTAATGATTTAGAAGTTGAAAACTCTATTTCAAATAGTCAAAAAGATGTAACTGTTTTTCCAAATCCAGCACAAAATGAAATTAATGTGTCTTTAGAAAATTATTTAGAAAAAGACATTCAGATTTTGATGATAGATCAAATGGGTAAACAACAGCAAGAAATATCTATCCAAAACAATCAAGATAATGTGATCAAAATTCCTTTAGAAAATGTCCTAAATGGTATCTACCTACTTTGGATTCATCC
>CAYXQH010000648.1:0-3830 GCA_964467425.1 uncultured Saprospiraceae bacterium | reverse complement strand
ATTCCACATTCCATATTCCACATTCCTACGGTTACTTCTTTTTCACCATTTTTCGAGACATCTTTTTGATTGGTTTTTTATCATGAAAAACAATATCTACTCTCAACGCTTTCATTCCGGTTACACCTTGCATATCATGAAGGTCAAGTCGCTCAATGTTTGGACCAATATAATTGATGGACTGTAAGTATTCCAGGTAGCTCATATATTCAGTAGCTTCTTTTTCCTGGGAGTATACAATCGCTAATTTATCTACCTGCGTCAATCGTTCGGAGGTTCCTTTTAATAATGCTTTATCAATTCGCTTTTTAATAATCTCGTAACGGACATTATAAGCACCATCGACATCAAATTGCTTTTCTTCTTTTTTAAACTTAATGGTAATTGGATTGCTATGGATTAAAACCAAAGAGGCAACACGTAAGGGAACAGCCAGTTCATCTTTTAATTTATAAGCAATGTTTTCCATTTCACAAATCACCATTAATTGCCAAAGGCGCAGGTTTTGCAGATAGATATTATCAAACGCTTTGCTTTTAACCATCGAAGCTCCGATATAAATATTATGCTCTACACCATCCGTTTGATATTTTTCAAAATAATGAGGGAACATTTTTTGAGCTTCGGTTTGAGAATCTTGTAAGTAAGCAGCTAATGTTTCATTTAAATCACGAACACTGTTCTCGTATTGCTTTCTTTTTTTATAAATGACACCTAAGTCTTTATCAAGTAATTGGGTATAGTCCTCAACAGCTTGTTTTAAAGCAGAATTTACTTCTTCTAAATGTTTGAAAACAGGATATACCTCGGCTTTTAAAAAATCTAAAACTTTAATTTCATCACCTGCACTAACACCAAGGGAAATGCGATCAATGTAATTTTGAAGACGATATTCCATTTTTTCATAAATCGGCATTTTGTTTTCCTGGATGGCAAGCTGCATGACTTTGATTGCAGCATTTAGCTGCTCCACCATGTCAGACTGAATAGCCATATTACGTTCAGTCGAAGAACCTTTTATATCTGATTGCCCATAAAGCGGAAAGACTTCCGGGAAGACAATTTCTTCCATTTCTCTGGCACCTTCTAAAAACTGTTTTTCTAAATAATTTTCAGCCGCATCAAAAAATCGCCAGGACACGGCAGGATGAATTGTTGTAAATTTTTCTTGAACAATAGCCTCCAATTTCGTTTCTAGTTCATCTTGAGAACGTTTCAACGCAATGATAAAAAGATTGGTTAACTCATTAAGCATACTAGCAACAGGTGCATTGAGTTCGTCTGATTTTTTAGAACCTAACTCTAAGACACCAATTAACTCATCATCATAAACTAGTGGCACAGCAATATAACTTTTGAGGCCATATTTACTTAATCGAGCTATAAGCGGACTCTTATCGATGAGCTCTTTATTTATTTTCGGAATGATATAAACTTCGTTATCCTGAAAAAGTTGACGAAGAGAGTGTGCACAATATGCTTTATTGGTTTCTATTTCTTTTTTCGAATCAGAAATGCTATCCCAAAATCCGAATCCCATAGATCGAAGTACACAGGTGTCTGCATCGTAGGAAGCAAAACCAATTTCAATATCTGATAAATGTAAAAAAGATCTAAGGTTGGTTTTGATATCTTCAATTATTGCTGGAGACTGCAAAGCATCTTTTTTCAATAAATTGAGTCGCAGTGAAGAAACAGAATCTTCTCCAGTTACATCAAATAATTTGACGATCGTAAAACCTTCAAAGGTGTAACTATCTGGAGGAAATTTTTCTTTCCAAAGTTCAAGGTCATCGAAGTTGTTTATAAGATTTTCGATCTCATCATCTGTCAAAGGTACCGTGTCTTCATTGATCTTAATACTTCCAAAATCAGTATTCAAATGCATTCTATAATGCCGAAGGATGCCTGTTTTATTATTTGGAATATCTAAAAAAATAGAACGCGTAAAATTTATTTGTTTGTAATATACAGCTCTCAAAATGACAATACAGGCATAGATATACATATTGTCTGTACCTGTCATCCTCATCAGTACGTTTTCTGGATCACCGGCATTTTCTACGATTTTTTTAAATCGTTCAGTTGGATTAAACCAAATAGGTATAAAAGGCATTCCTATTGCCTTGATATCATTGTTCGTTGTAATTTCTGGGAAAATAGGATAAAAAAGCTTTGATAATATTTCTTTATTATCTTCTAGTATCTGTGGATCTTCAAAAGCAGTCCTTAGAATAGGTACAGCATTAAATTTTTCCAATATAGGTTTTGCCAAAAGACTCATTTGGGCATCCTCCTTCTCACTAAGCTTCTCCCAAAATTCAAATATCTTTTCAAAATTGAATTTTGCTTTAAAGGGCAAATCAATTTTTGGGAAAGTTAAATTTTTATCTGGTCTTAAAATATACGACATACTTTATGCTTAATTAGTGGTCAAATGATTCTTGATTAAAACAACATCCGTAGGGGAGGTATTGTTTTCAAATTCAATAATTCGGTGCCCTAAAAGTCGTTTTAGGATTTTACCACTTATAAAGTACGATTTTTCGAGAAGTATTCCAAGACAGAAGTTTGTTTAGCTAAGTTGGTGAAAATGCTCTAAATTCCATTGAGCCTCTTTTTTAAGAGTAAGATTTATAAAATAACCAATTATTCTTCTTTAGAATATGAATTAAATCCTGAAATTCTTGCTAAATAGTTTTTCGAAAAATCTTAAAGAAAACTTATTTTTTTAGAAATCATTACCGTTCAGAACATATAAGCTACCATTCAGAACATTGTTGTTTAAATAATTTATAAAAAATAAAATATTTGCATAGATTACATCTTGTATTCGGGAAGAAGACTCCAGGTCGTTAAAGGTATCTCTTTTTTAAAACGATCTTTTGGTTTTTTAAACTGTAATTAAAATTAAAATTGATGAAAAAATTAATCACATTCTACTTGACTATCTGTTGTGTACTAATTGGAAGTGCTTCACTCTCTGCTCAGTCTCTTGACTTAGTAGAACTTGGAACATTTAATTTAAATGAAATGACCAAGGTAGTAGATAGACCACTCCATAGTCTCAATTCTTGTAAGGCCTCCGTCCAAGGATATAAAAGGGGAAACACCTTATTGTTTATTAGGTCAGAGAAGTGTTGGGCAAATATTGGAAATAAAAAAACGTACATCCATTATGTCAATGATCAGATATCGGGAATCTTAACTCAAAAATCATATCTAGACACGGGAAAAAAACCCGTTATACAAGAAAAACTCTATGAGCCTAATTTAAGATATTTTAAAGAAAGGATATCTTGGATTCCGACACTTAATGACAAAATGCCCGCAGATAAAAAATGGAGAAATTGCTATATGCAAAAAGATGAGGACTTCAATTCTGATTTTAGAGATGCGATGAGAGAAGCCGAGACTTTAGTCAATCGAATGTACTATGGCAAAATTACTAGAGGACAATACCTTTATGCCAACCAAAAACTATGGAGTGCAGATGGAAAATTCTTTGCAATCGTTCAGGTAGACGGTAACCTCTGTACTTATACCAAAGAAAATAAGTTTATATGGTGTAGTGGATCGAGTACTAAAAATACAGGGGAGAAAGTAAGCGTACAATTGAATAGGGAAGGTTACCTTTCCGTGTCTGATAATAAAGGAACACCCATCTGGAGATCACATTTCGACCATAAGCGAAGGATCGGCATTGCAGTACATGTAGATTATCTTGGAAAACTACGAATAAAAAACGAAACTCGTAGCGTCTGGAGTAGTGGCTCTAGTAATGGAATAAAAATTTGAAAACCATGAAGTGCCAAACCAAAATTGTTTAT
>CAYXQH010000647.1:0-3835 GCA_964467425.1 uncultured Saprospiraceae bacterium | reverse complement strand
TTTGATGATAGTTATTGATACTCTGATTGCCTTTGATATCTACTCGGACTGTTGGTCCTCTATTGGATTTCCCTTCAATATAGCAATGACTTAAAGTATTGTGTCTCCCCCAAAACAATACCCATAAATCAACTCGATCTCGTTTTAATTGATTGAAGTCCTTGATAACACAATTCGTCACTTTGCAGTGACTGGCTAATTGATTTTTGTCTATTCTAAATTCGATAACTGCTCTTGATGGTGTTTGTCCATTTCTAAAAAATAAACCATGAACTTCTAAATATTCTCCTCCAAGTTTCAAATTTGATTTCCCTTCTAAAAAGACTTCTCCGTTTGTTTCTGCACGTAAAACAATTGGTTTATCTTCTGTTCCCTTTCCAATAAAATTAATTTCAAGATCTTTATAAATGCCATTGGCTAATACAATTACATCGCCGGGTTCAGCCTTTTCAATAGCATTTTGCAATTCAGCAGCATTGCTCACTTTATCTCCTGAAAATTGAATATTATTTGAACCGTTTTGGCAGGCAGCCATAGAAATGACCACGCAGAACATGAGTAGGATTCTACACATAGTTTTGTTTGTTTTAAAACACAATGATGTAAGAAGAAAATGTATGAGAATTATTTTCCAGCTCTAATATCGCTGATAAAACCTAAAGCTTGTTTTGCTAAGCCTTCTATTTTCTCATAATCAAAATTTCCATTTGCGTCTTTTGCCATGAGCTTGGAGCCCATCCCTACACAGGTAGCTCCGGCATCGATCCATTTCTTTAGATTATCATAATCTGGAGAAACACCTCCTGTTGGCATAATGCTCGTCCAAGGCTGAGGGCCTTTAATGGCTTTTATAAAACCAGGACCATAGATACTTCCCGGGAATAACTTAACGACTTCGCAGCCTAATTCTTCAGCTCTTCCAACTTCTGTTAGCGTCCCACAACCGGGGCTATATGCAACCTTTCTCCGATTACAGGCCAGCGCTACATCTTCCCGGATTGAAGCAGAAACAATAAAACTTGCACCCAATTGCATAAATAATGAAGCTGTACCAGCATCTGCTACTGAACCAACTCCTAATATCATTTCGGGTAATTCTTTTGCACAATATTTATTCAGTTCACCAAAAACTTCGTGTGCGAAATCTCCACGATTCGTAAACTCTAATAATCTAGCACCTCCTTGGTAACAAGCTGTTATCACCTTTTTACAAACCTCTAGGTCAGCATGATAAAAAAGTGGAACCATTCCTTGTTCCTCCATTTTTTGCGCCACTTGTATTCTTGTAAATCTTGCCATTTTTTATTGAATGATTGAGGGAATGATTGAATAATTGAGGGGTTGAATGAATGATTGATTGAGAGATTGAATCAATGACTGGTTTCAATCCCTCATTCAATATTATCTCGCTACTCTTCCGCTTGCATCTCCGCTCATTAATTTTTCAACTTCTGCCACGGTAGATAAATTTGCATCGCCATAAATGGTATGTTTTAAACAGGAGGCTGCGACTGCAAAATTCAATGCATTTTGGTCATCGTCTGGATACTGTAGCAAACCATAAATCAAACCGCCCATAAAACTATCTCCACCTCCTACTCTATCAACGATATGAGTAATTTGATAGGTTGGAGCTTCGTACAAGGTCTTGCCGTCATATAAAACACCTGACCACGTATTATGTGAAGCACTTATTGAGCCTCGTAAAGTCGTAATGACTTTTTTTGCTCGAGGAAACATTTTCATTAGTTGTTGCAAAACTGATAAATAGGATTTGGCATCCACTTCATGACCAGCAGTAACGTCAAGTCCTTCAGGATGTAATCCAAAATGTTTTTCCGCATCCTCCTCATTACCTAAAATCACATCACAACCAGCTACCAACTCAGGCATAACCTCTCCAGGTTCTTTGCCATATTTCCATAATTTTTTTCGATAATTAAGGTCTGTTGAAACCGTGACGCCTAAACGATTGGCAGCTTGAATAGCTTCAAGACATGCATCTGCTGCTCCTTGAGAAATTGCTGGCGTAATCCCTGTCCAATGAAACCATTCAGCATCTTTGAACACTTCATCCCAATCGATCATACCAGCTTTAATGGTGGACATAGCAGAATGTGCTCTGTCATAGACGACTTTACTACCACGGCTTACTGCGCCAATTTCCAAAAAATAAATCCCTAATCGTTCTCCGCCTCTCTTGATGTGTTGTGTACCAACGCCTCTTTTCCGCATTTCCATCATGGCACATTCGCCAATATCATTTTGGGGCAAACGAGTGACGAATTCAACAGGGACTCCATAGTTTGCTAATGAAACCGCTACATTACTTTCTCCTCCACCGTAGATCACTTCAAAAGAATTTGCTTGCGAAAAACGTTTGAAACCAGGAGGTGTCAATCGGAGCATAATTTCTCCGAATGTTACTACTTTTTTCATCCTATCTTTATATATATTTTAGTTCTTAAGAAAAAGCTAATCCGCCATTAATATCGAAATTGGCTCCTGTTACAAACGAGCTTTTATCAGAAGCTAAGTAAAGCACTAAATCCGCCACCTCGTCTGCTCTACCTTCTCTTCTTACCGGAGTTTTACCAGCTACTATAGTTCGGACTTCATCCTTAGTAAAATCATCATGAAACTTTGTTCCAATCAAACCTGGGCAAAGCGCATTTACTCTTATCCCTTTCGGTCCAAGTTCTTTTGCCATTGCTCTGGTAAATGTAGTCACTGCTCCTTTCGATGATGCATATAAAGCAGATCCTCCACCTCCACCATCTCTTGCAGCAAGAGAGGATAGGTTTATGATAGAACTACCTTTACCCATTAAAGGTGCAAATGCTTGCATAGTAAAAACAGTACCTTTGAAATTTACATCCATAACCAGGTTATAGAAATCCTCATCAAATTCTTGTAAAGTTTTACGAGCAAAAAGACCACCAGCATTATTAACTAGGATATGTACTTTTTTACCAAAGGCTTTCATCGTCTTTGTCTTGAGGCTTTTGATACCTCTTAACGTTGATATATCAGCTTTGACCGCAATTGCTTTCCCTTTAAAAGATTTTATTTCTTCCAAGGTTTTCTTTGCTCCTGATCTAGAACTGTTATAATTCACTACGACTTTTGCTCCTTCCTTCGCTAATTGAACAGAGATTGCTCTTCCAATATCTCTAGCACCTCCAGTTACGACTGCGACTTTTCCTTTAAATTTACTCATTACTCATTTTTGTATTGATCAAACCGGCCGGCCTGCTGGCAGGAATTAATTATTTGACCTGTTTAACTTAATTTTGAAATTATATTCCTAATGCTTGTCCACCACCAACCTGGATAGTTTCTGCCGTTAAGAATGAAGCATCTTTACTAGCTAGGAAAGAAACAACACCAGCAACATCCTCAGGTTGTCCTAATCTTTTTAGCATAATATTATTTGCCCAAGATTTGAAAACTTCTGGCTTCGTAGATTTAATTCCAATATGAAAATCGGTATCAATAGTACCCGGAGATACTGCATTTACTCTAATGCCATATTCAGCTAAATCTTTTGCCAAAGCTCTCGTAATGGTATGAACTCCTGCTTTGGAGGTTCCATAAATCCCGGCGCCAGGTCCTCCTGCATTCCATCCTGCATTTGAGGTGTAATTAATGATAGTAGGATTATCTCCTTTTTTAAGATAAGGTATGGCTGCTCTTGAAGCGAAAAACACAGAATCTAAGTTTAATGCCATTACAAATCTATAAAATTCAGTTGTCATGACTTCAAATCTAGATCGTCCTCCTAATCCACCTGCATTATTTACAAGCACATCAATTCTTCCATACTTTTCACCAA
>CAYXQH010000646.1:0-3842 GCA_964467425.1 uncultured Saprospiraceae bacterium | reverse complement strand
ATATATCCGTCGTCTCATCTGCTACTCCAGTTTAGTAAATAACTAAAGTGTTGCGGCGACCGATTGAAACCGCAGGCGAATTTAAGCCGCTCATGTAATGTCTGTTATGCTAGCAAAAGCGGTAGATTGAATTTACAATTACATTATAGATTGTTAGAACCAATTCTAGACCGTATGATTTTTTCTCGAGTTCAATTTGTCAAAATTCCACAAACAAACCCTCTCTCTTTTGACAGAAAGTGGAATTAGCCTAAAGTCTAGGCCTCATTCTGAACTAAATACTTGGGCAAATACGACCGCCCTTAATTTACCTGCAGCCTTTGTTGAATGGGCCGAAATGGATCCAGAAGGCAATCTTCTTTCAAGATTCAGCAACTGCGATTCTTTTGATTGGATGAATGTCGGTGAATTACCAGATGGAAGAAAGGCTTTGTACTTTCATAAGGAACATCAGGGAAATTTTGATGCTGCCTGTCTATTAGATAGTGGAGAAGACCCGCCAGTAATTTTTATTTGGTATGATGGGCAGTGGGTCAACAGTTGTTCCAAATTTTCTAACTATATTTTTACACAGATATTTGATTGGCAACATAAGCTTCTCTTTGACGAAAACGATCAAGTTCTTGATCTTAATTATAGGCAAATTTTACTAAACTCTACCAAAGCAGTTGAACATTTATCAATATACGAAGAAATGCCATCCAACTCTTTGGCTATTGATGACACTATCACAATAATAAGGCGATTTCAGTCTCCTGATAATGCACGTGCGACTGTGCAATACTCTTCAATTCCAAATGATATACATATTGGTGGTGCAGAGTGTATAATTGAAATTACGGCATCCAATGACGAAAAATCCTTCGCATTTGAATCAGAACTTCTGGATCTCTTGACTGACTTTGTTGTTGCTCCAGTTTTTCACTGCCCTCATCACCCGAAAGACATGTTGCGTGTGCTAGATTATTATATTTCAAACAATCTTCGCACACAAATAAAACACTTAAGTGATGATCCTTTATCTGATGAAATGGTCGACCTAATTGTAAATCTTGGTCGCGACTTTCCCTTTGAAAATCGAGTAGAGGCAAAAATTCGAGACATGGGCGAGCCTCCGCGAGAGGAATGGATAGGTGGATCGGATTGGGGAATTCGAATGAAAATTGTTCGCGTGAAGCATGGTTGGATACGGGTTGATAAAATGGAAGCCCAGTAACCCTTTTTGGGCGACTTCGACCTGCCATTGCAGTGGCCGTTTTTGGGCGACAACGGCCTCTGGTAAAACGTAGCAAGATCTCATTGCGGACATAAGATCGCCCTTACATTCCTATATATGCTCTTTCAAAATTCATGTAATTGGGGTGATCAGTTTCTTGATATTGTCGCCATGTTACTTTTCCAGAATTTAAGTCTCCTGTAGCGTAATTCATGAACGTGTTATTTGGACCTTTTCGCGCACGTATTACTCTTTCTAAAATTAATTTATCTGCAAACTTTGGATTGAGAGCAAAATTGTAGCAAGATCGAGTTTTTGCATCCATATACTCTATTCCGTCAACTCCCGTTACATATAGGCTGTGATGACTTAGAGCCGCCGATATGGTATGGGTGTGTGCTATGAACAATGTTGTAAAGCGCTCTAAAACTGACAATGTGCCATCGGATATACCTAATATTCTCCTCTTGTAATCATCATGCATTCGTCCAGCGCTTGCAGTTTCAATCCATGTATACATATCATATTTAGGAAAATTATCGCCGCTTCGCCAAATACTTAAATAAAAATCCTCACCCTCTTCTAATTCCACTTCATCCATGGCGACTTCTGCCGACTCTGACCCGTAAAAAACTGGGAATCCCTTGAGGTTACACCTCCCCTGGAAGATTATCTTTGCTGGTGGGTAAGAGAATTCGCTTGGGTTTGTGTTGTCCTCTACACAACCTTTTCTAACCCGAAAGTATACTTGTTCAAAAGGTCTTACGCCTGATACGCTTAACGTGAATTTCGAGATGGCTCTTAATTCTTGTAACAACTGAAAGGCGGAAACAGGGTTTAATTTTTTGTCCGTCCATTTTTGCATGAACTGTTGAAACTGTGCATCCATAATTACATTCACAATTAAGCTTGGATGTTTGAAATGAATATAACCATCTATTCTAGTTTATATCAGATTTTAAGTAACATTAAATTCTTCCCAAAATTCGGGTTGTTCCGCAAATCTTTGGATAATGGTTTTGGGATGTTCTATACTCAGAACGTCAAAGAAATCGGATAATAATTGGTTAGCCCAACTCAACTCATTATCTCCAAATCGAAATACTAAATCGGGGAGAATTTCGTCTTTTGCCCAATCCGGTTGCCCTTTTAACAATTCAGACAATTCTAGCTTGGATGAAACACCAGTCTCATGAGTGATTTTTGGAAAGCATGCTGAAATATAAGGGACGACGGTGTACTCAGAGTTGGATGACAGCCTTTTCAGTAGAGTAGCCGCCCAGAAAGAGGCTCCAATAATATGTCTAAGCCTCAATTCAGAATTTGACCCTGACTTGTTTCCACCAGTCAAAATTAGTTCAAACTCCCCATTTTCGCGAAATTCCATTGTCACAGTATGTCCTATTAATCTGTCAATGTATCTCCACTGTCGTCCGCGTAAGACACGATAATTTCTAGTTAGGTCGTTCTTGGCATCAATTAAGCCGGCATAGCTGTTGGGAATGTCTATTAAGTTCGCTAATATTTTACCAGCAATTGTAGGTGGAAATTGAGGGATTTTTGCTGAGTATTCTCTTCGAGGAAATGCCTTTATGCCAAAAATAAACCTTCTGTCTTTTCGGTCTTTAAGTTTCATTTTCTGTGACTTGAATTCATCTAGTTTCCGAGTGAAGTGTATTTCACCCATATCTCTTGCTCTAACAATGTCATGAACATGAGACATCGTAACTGGCGTCGATTTTGTATTCGACCTAACATACACTTGTCCTTTGAATTCCGAGGTAATTTCGGAGCTCATAAGGCGATGGGGAGCCTTATTACTTGCTGGAATTTCAACAATCACTATTGATTCTTGCAAGGAGCTTGTGAGCCCACGCGCATAAACTTCTCGAATGGGTGGCTCAAGAATTGTTTGGCACATGCTGTCTATACGATCGGCTAAATCTTCCGGGTCAGGAATACTATTTACCGTTAGATCAGCTTCATCCAATCCTATTATTAGTGTTCCGCCATCACTATTTGCAAACGCACAAATTTCCTTAAAAATTTTGCCTTTGGCTAATTTTGAAATTGACCGTTTTCCACTCTTTGGTTCTTTCCATTTTTCAAACTCATCAAGTTCTTTTTTAAGTTCAAGAAAACTACTTTCGCGTGGTAATTGACCAGATTTAATCCGATTGAGAATACTATCAAAGTCTTCCCATGAAATTTCTGAAAGATCAGGTTCAAATAGTCTCATAAAGGTTTCTATACCACATAAGTCAAAACCGTGGTGATGTTTTAACGATACAGAAAACTGCCGCTTTTACGTCCGCTATGCCCTAGTTGCGGAAGTGAGCCGAACGTCCTATTGAATCCGCAGGCGCTGTAAGACTCGCGACTAATGTCCGTTAATCCCCGGTATTTCAATCAATCGCCACAACACTTTGCCATGAAAATTAAAGATGGATCGGCGGCGCGACGAGAGGGATATGTGTCAGAGAATACCAACCCCTACCCCACTCACCTCAACTTTTAGTCTTTGGCCCAAACCAGCGTGCGAAGTCGACTTTGAGATGACCAATTAAAATACCTGGCAAGGCAATCACCAAATCCCACAGGGCGTCCCAGCCGCCTTTAAGGGTGA
>CAYXQH010000645.1:0-3843 GCA_964467425.1 uncultured Saprospiraceae bacterium | reverse complement strand
AAATTATTGAATCGAAAAACAGGTAAAAACACTTTACTTTCCTTATTTGATCCAGCTAGTGGTAAGCGATGGGATGAAACCGTAAAACCAATTTCATTAGGAGCAGAGAATCAATTGCGTTATAAACGATGGGTGGAAAATTGCAGAGAAAAAGTAGAAAAACTTTCCAACGGAAAAGTGGGCTATGTCCATGTACGAGGAATGAATGACAGCAGTTACCGAACCGTTTACGATGAAGTACTTGGTAAAAACAATGAAAAAGAAGCCTTGATTGTGGATACCCGTTTCAATGGTGGTGGATGGCTGCACGATGATTTGGCGACCTTCCTCGATGGAAAAAATTACATCACCTTTATGCCACGTGGGCAAGACCTAGGAAACGAGCCACAATTTAAATGGTCTAAACCTTCTGTAGTTGTAATGAGTGAAAGTAATTACTCTGATGCACATATGTTTCCTTATACTTACAAAGCTCTAGGTATTGGAAAATTGGTCGGCATGCCGGTTCCGGGTACTGGAACAGCAGTCTGGTGGGAACGTTTACAGAACGGGATGGTTTTTGGAATTCCACAAGTTGGAATGGTTGACGTAGACGGAGACTATTTAGAAAACAAACAACTCGAGCCAGACATTAAAGTACCGAATGATCCGGGTAAAGTAAGCAAAGGGCAAGATCAACAACTCGAAGCTGCTGTAAAAGAATTATTAAAAACAATCGAACGCACGAAACCATAATCAGTAATAAAGAGTGAAAGGTGAGGAATGAATGCTCACCTTTCACTCCTCACTCTTCACCTCTGTATTATAGCGCTAGTTTCTTAGCGATACCTTCCGGGATAGCATCTTTATGAACCATCACAGCAACAGTCTTTAATTCGAAATAAGATTCTGACATGTGGAGGTAACCTTTAAAATCGCTGATCTCTCCCCATGAGTTTTTAATCACATAATATTTTGTTCCTTTTTGATCTTTAGAGATTCCGGTCAAATGCATCAGGTGATCATCCGTAGTTGCATAACTTTCAAAAGTTTCCTGGCGCAGCTCTTGTGTCACTTTTAATTCTGCAGCGGGCTTCATGAATAAATCTTCTCGTTCATTATCTTTTGGCAATACAGCGATTCCATTTTTCGCTGAAAAACCCTTTTCACTTACATCTCCATCCCAGGCAACAGAAAAACCATTTTTAATCGCATTGTCTACAATCGATTCTAAATCAGAAATCGGAACATTATAAAAAGAACCATTGGAGAAATTGTCTGGTATCTCCAAAACGAATGGCTCATAAAAAGGATGATGGGTGTAGGAAGTGATGCTTACATAATCATCTGGATTAATATCCATCTCTGCAGCAAAACTTTTTGGCGTATAGGTTTTTCCATTATAAGAAAACTCTTCTGGTGCTTCTCCTAAATAAGTATCCACCACACAGTCAAAAGCTTTTGACCATTTTTGGCTTAATCTTTTTCTTTTTAAAACACCATCTAACATACCTTTTAAAACTGCGGCCATTTCTCCATGGTCATGCTTTTGTTCGCCTTCTAATTTCCCAGAGTAAACCGATTCGGGAACTACACCATGTCGTTTAGCAATTTTTATTAAATCATGTGATAAACTTCCCTGGCTAAAATTTGCTTTACCTTGTCTCAATACATAGTTTTTGGCCTTATCTTTATAGACATTCCTAACTACAAACATTTCAGAAAGATCATGATAGTCTTTACCTTTTCGAATCATCTCTGATTCTAAAAAAGAAGCCGTCGCAAAACTCCAACAAGTCCCAGTACGATCCTGACTTTTGACTTCAGTGCACTCTACCTTCTTCTCTATTTTAAAATTATATTCTGACGTCTTTTCTAATTGGACCTGTGCAGGAAGGCTAATAGCAATTAGAAAGACTACAGCTAAACAAAGCAATTCAAATTTCTTACTCATTTCGTTGATATTTATGTTTTATAATTATAAAAGGTGAGTTATGTTTTTTAAAGATATTTTATTTTTTCCAAAAGATCACAAATACCGCTCAATTTAACAGCCATATGTTAGAATAGGGAAAAAACATTAAGCATTTAATCTATACATAATACGTTCTACGAAAACAAATTACTTACTCTCAAGGTTAATTTAATGGAAATTTAGTTTGAATTCTTTGTTAATGGCTTTTATTTACCATATCATTGTTAGCGTATTAAGCAGGTGTTCAAATTAAACTATAAGATATGACTGTATCTATTTTCATCAGACTTCTTTACAAAAAGCCTCCCTATGCTATGCATAAGTCGGTTTTTGTGCATTGTCTGATAAAAAAATCTACTTGGTCATATCATACATACAATTTTGATCACCTGCTTAATAAATTGACTCAATATTAAATTTAACTATACTATGGCAACTAATAAAAAGAAGATTCAAAAAAGAATCAAAAAAGTAAAGTCAGCATTGAAAACTGCAGCACAAAAAAGAACGAAAGTCAAAAAAGACTATAAAGCGGCTTGTGAAGATTGTTTAAAGAAGAATAAAGGATTAAGAGCTGATTTAAGAAAAGCTAAAAAGAAAGAAAAAGCACTTGAAAAAGCTCTCAATAAATTGGAAAAAGAAGTAGCTGCAATGAAGAAAAAAGCAGCGCCGAAAAAGAAAGCGACTTCAAAGAAAAAGTCAACATCGAAAAAGAAAACACGGGCGACTAAAAAGAAAACAAATACTAAAGCAAAAGCTACTCCTAAAAAGGCAGCAGTGAAGAAAAAAGCAGCACCGAAAAAGAAAGCTGCAACCAAGGCTAAAGCAGCGCCAAAAAAGAAAGCAACAACGAAGGCAAAACCTGCACCGAAGAAAAAACCTAGCACAAGAAAAAAAGTAGCAGCGAAGCCAAGAGTTAAGGCTGCACCAAAAAGCAAAACAACTACCAAAGCTCCAGCTCGGAAAAGAGTTACGAAAAAACCACCCACTCGCCCCCTTCCTAAAAAGACAACTGCAAGAGCTAAGGCTTCTGGCAACGATAATTTAAAACTTATCGAAGGAGTAGGACCAGCTATTGAACGTCATCTAAAAGCTGCCGGTATCAAAACTTTTGCCGTTCTAGGTAGAACTGCAGCTTCTAAAATCAAGGCAATTTTGATTGAGCGTGGTGGAGCAAGATATAATTTACACAATCCAAGTTCCTGGGCTCAGCAAGCTAAACTAGCTGCTGCGGGAAAAATAGCACAATTAAAAACCTTACAGGATAAACTGAAAGGTGGTAAATAAAAACCATAATGGTATAACGGTGTATCGGTACAGAATATAGCGGTACAAACTCAATGTTACCGATACACCGTTTTACTTTTTTGGAATTTGTTTTTTGGAATTTGGATTTTATCTTCGCACAAAAAAATGTTTTCACTCACCATTTACGAACCTGTCAACACCTCGAATTATACCTTAGCTATTATTTGTTTAGTCCTTGCTTTGGCAGCAATCGGAGCTTTAGTATATATGAATCTCCAACCGGTAAAGTCCGTAGATGCGAAATCTCCAAACGGGGTAAATAAAAAATTCAAGCCGCTCTTTTCACTCCTCTTATTCTTCACCTTCTTAATTTGCATCAGCACAGCGTTCTTTAGCTGGCTTACTACCACAAAGGTTACAGCCGTAAATATCAATGAAGAGTTTATTGAAACACCCTATGGGAAAATTGACTGGAAAGATATTGATAGAATATATGTCCATGAAGATGACAACAGTTCGCCCTTCTCGAATAGAGATCAAGGTGATCCTACCAAGTTTTTAATGATCATTGAAGTAAATGGAAAAACACATGCGCTTTCTGAAGAGAGCTATGATCTCAAAGCTATGGGGAAGGAAATTAA
>CAYXQH010000644.1:0-3853 GCA_964467425.1 uncultured Saprospiraceae bacterium | reverse complement strand
AATAAAACGGTTTCTGCATATACACCTTTGGAAGGATAAAATACTTTATCTCGCGTATCATAATTAGAAACCCAGCCTAGTCCGGATAGAAATCCCCCATTAGCTCCGGTAATCGAATTATTTGCCAATAAGCCATTGTCTTCAATTTCTACAATATCATAATCATCCATCCAATAACGTAAGCCTGTAAATAAATTTGGTCGAACCTGAACCAAAGCATTTAATCGAACTCTCGGATAATTGACACTAAAGTTTTCGCTTTCTTCCTGAAAACCTTCGTTGCCAACCCCGGAGAACTCATAGACATATCGATAATAGCCCAACTCTCCATAGAGCTTGTATTTTCCATTTTTTAAAAATAGCTGATAAGGAAGATAAGCTAATATCTGATTTCTGAGTGTATAGGCAAAGCCAAGTTGAAGTTGAGAAGGTCGGCTGTTGATACTATCCTGTTTAAAATGAAAAGAGTAAATCCCTGCTGCTCCAAAACCCCAGTTCGTTTCAGGGGTAAAAAAGACGATAGGTAAAGGGATAAAAGTTGCTTCATTTGAGGGTTCCTGGCTTTCTGCCCTCGAAAAAAGGAAAAGAAACAACAGCAATAGCACCGTTTTTCTAGACATTTTCACAAAACAAGCATAAATCGAATGTAATTTCATCATAAAGTTATACGAGAAAAAAAGCCAATTTAGATTTAAAAAAAGACTAGAAATGTCATTTTTACCACAATTAATGCTGAACAAATCAAAATTACTGCATTTGAGGAAAAAAAATCAAAAAAAATCTAGTCTGCATGTATCTTTTTAAGGCATTTACATTATGAACTTGAAACGGTCTTTATGGCGATTAGCTAATAATCATTACTTCCACAGTTAGAACAACTCGCTTCTATCTGTGGAATGTAATATTTTTTTACCGGGAATGACAAAACGTCTAACCATCATTGCTAAAAAATGGATAAAATGTTTTCAAATTTGCAAATAAATCGTACCCTTGTAAAAAGTGCTATCCAGATGGATCATTCAAAAAAGATTGTTTCAAGTGAGTCAATGCAAAAAGAGTGGGAGCTGATCCAGGCTGCACAGGTAAATCCTGCAGCATTTCGCCCCTTATACAATAAGTACTTTGAACAAATATATCGTTTCATTTTTCGAAGAACTGCTAATCAAAACCTTTCAAGCGATATTTGCTCACAAGTATTTTTAAAAGCTATGCAAAAATTGAAAACCTATCAATTTAAAGGGGTTCCTTTTTCAGCCTGGCTATACAGAATAGCCTCTAATGAGGTAGCTCAATTTTATAGAGATGAAAAAAAGAATCGGGTCGTTAGTATTGAAACCACCCAGCTTGCTGATCTAATCGAAGAAATTGATGAAACTAATACAGAAAGCTATAAAAAAGCTTTGATACAAGCTATTGATGAACTAAGAGAAGATGATATCAAACTCATTGAAATGCGGTTTTTTGAACAAAGACCTTTTAAAGAGATTGCTCATATCGTCGGAATTACTGAAAGCAATGCAAAAGTAAAAACGTACCGTATTCTTGAAAAGCTAAAAAAACACATTATCCAAATCACCACACAAGGAGGTCGGGCTCCGAAGTTATAGATTTATTTTTTTTTAAACTTTAAAGCTCAATCCTTAAACTTTTTTGATATGGAAAATAACAATTACAATATAAAACTTGATCCTGAAAATTTATCATCTGCTGACATCGATAAGCATAAAGACTTTGATCAGCTGTTGAATCAATTTCAGGAAAATCCTAGTCCTTCTGAAACAGCACCAAAAGCTAAAATAAAACCACTCTACTATATCGCTTCTGCCGCTGCAGCTGCTTTAGTGGGCGTTTTGCTTTATTTTAACTGGGCTGGCAACACCGGAGCTATTGAACAACTAAACACACAACAATATCTCGCTTCCCAACCATATATCAATCCTCCAATCAAAGGGGTAGAAAAGACCTTTGGAAAAGGGCAGGTTAATGCAAATCAGGGGGGAACCTATACTTACGAGAATGGAACAAAAGTAACCGTTCCAGCAGCAGCATTTACCGATGACCAAGGAAATATTGTTTCGGGGTCTGTAGATATTAAATACCGGGAGTACCACGATTTTATCGACTTCTTTGTTTCTGGTATTCCGATGGAGTACGACTCTGCTGGTGTTCAGTATAATTTGGAGTCCGCAGGGATGATGGAGATTTATGCAGAACAAGATGGAAAACGATTGAATATCGCTCCTGGAAAAGATATTAATATAGAAATGGTTTCTGAGATCATGGTTCCAGCTAATGATCGAGCGAATATCCCTCAATTCAACGTTTACAAATTAGACGAGGAAAAAAGAAATTGGGTGTATGAAACCAGAGATCAAATGGAAGTTTTGGAAGAAGATATCACTGGACTTTTAGCCCAAGGTGGAGAAATTGATTCTAATGATCCACAAGCTGTCTATGAGGCAGAGGTTACTAATATTGATTCGAAACAACGATTAGAATTAGCAAAAATTGAAGCTTCTGCACCGAAGCCTTTCCAACCGGTAAAACCAGTCAAAGAAAATGGAAGCGACTATGTTTTCAATATGGAATTTGCAGAAGAAGATATTGACTTTGGCAGAAGAGATCCTTCTGAGATAGAAAGAACCATGGATCAAACTCAAGACGAAATCAATGAATTGCAACGTACTTATGCCAATACACTTTGGCAGGTAGCTCCCCAAAACAGTGGTTTCAACCAAACTATGGTCGAGCAAACCAATTGGGAAGATGCAAAAATAGAACGTCTTAATAATCGTGATTATCAACTTACCTTAATCAGCCCTAATCAAACTATTGAGGTGATCGTTAATCCGGTTTTGAGTTCAACAGATTATAATAATGCCTTGGCTGATTTTAACAGCCAAATGGAAAGCTATCAGCAAAAGCTTGCTGATAGAGAAGCTGCACTTGCTTCGCAAAAGAAAGAATTATCCGATCGTATCAAAGAAGAACGTGAAGTAGCGCAAAAAAGCTACGAAGAAAAGCTGGCTTATCATAAGGAAAAAGGAAATACACATGCTGTGACGGATTTGATGATTACCAATAAAGTGATGAATCGCTTTACCGTAAGTGAGTTCGGCATCTGGAATTGTGATCGGCCACTTCCTCCTTTTATTTATAATGTTCAGGGAGATTTTGTTGAAAATAAAACGAACAAGAAATACAAACACAATACCGCATTCATGGTTGATAAAACGAAAAACACGGTTCTTCGATTTTATGCCAGTGAAAAAGCGGATGTCATTTACGATAGTCAATCGGAAAACATGATGTGGATGATCACAGAAGGCAATAAAGTAGCGATGTATCGCCCGGAAGATTTCAAGAAAATCAATAAAGAGAACGGTGAACATACTTTCGTAATGAACCTTGTCGATCAACCTATTGAAAGCGAAGAAGACCTTAGAAGAATTTTGACTTTTTAGTAAGTTAACCCTATTTTAATTGAAGTATTTATTACTAACCTAATAAATCCAAAGGCCTCTGTGAAAGCAGGGGCTTTTTTTTATTTGGATATTATTGTTGATGCAATTTTAGACCTAGATTGAAATCGAAATAAATTGAAAACTAAAATCCTGAAGAACCCAGAAAGAGTAGCGTATTTCAGATGAACTTTTTATTAAAACTGGTTTAGTATAAAATATAGAAATGAATAAAAATAAACCAACTATGAATATTCGTGGAATCATCAAATTTATATTTGTCATAAGCATTATTTTTTTTAGTGCTCCAATAAATGGACAAAACAATACTTTCACTATTGAGAGGAATGTAGTGGATAGCCTTGATGTTGATTATGGATACTATCTCGCTA
>CAYXQH010000643.1:0-3853 GCA_964467425.1 uncultured Saprospiraceae bacterium | reverse complement strand
TATAAAAAACAAAAACAAATAACCATGAAAAAACTTTGCACACTCCTGTGCTTTTGCACACTTTTCCTTTTTTCTAATGCACAATGTCCGCTCACCAATGGCGGTTTCGAAAATGGACTTAACGGTTGGAATGTAACCGGAGACGTTCAACTATCTTCCAATTCGAGAAGTGGAGGAAGTGCTGCTCAAATTTGTAGCGCACAAACGGGAATCAATCAGATTTTTCCAACGCAACCAGGGAGGGTATTTGATGTCCAATTTTGGTATGATACCGCTCCAGATCACGAGTTGACGGTTTTCCAGATTCGTTCATTAGACGCAAACTTTTCTCCATTAGAAATTCCAGGTTCAAATGGAATAATCTATGCCACTGAGGGGGGATTAGTTTTTCAAACCAATGGAGTTTATACCTCGTCAATTGAGTTTACCATAAACACACCTGCAAATGCTGCTTGGTTTCAAGTTTCTATTTGGAATCAACAAGGTGGTTGTATTTCTATAGATGATTTTGAAGTTTGTGAATCAGGCACTCCACCACCGCCACCACCTGGAGGCTGTGCGAACGATACTGAATCACCTGTGATTTCGGGCTGTCCACAAACCCGTAGTTTTAATGCTACAAGTGCAAGTGGTGGAGTTGCTACTTGGATTCCTCCGGTTATCACTGATAATTGTGATGCCCCAACAGTTACGACCACTCACAATACTGGAACACTCTTCCCAATTGGAACAACTTCTGTGACCATTAGAGCCACCGATGATTCAAATAATGCTTCAAGTTGCTCTTTCAATGTTACCATAAATCCGTTTAACCCACCATCTGGAAGTGGAGCAGATTTAGTTTTGGCAGCCATTGATGTTCCACAAAATGTGGCAGCTTTTGCTAATACTACAGTTCGGTTTGCCCTGTCCAATACTGGAACTGCAACTTCCTCCAATATCGAAGTTGCTTTTAATATTGATGCAAATGCCACCTTGCAAGGAGGGAATGAATTTGATGCTTCACAGGGAACTTTGGCTAATTTTTGGCTTCGCACTCCTACATGGCAAGTGGGAAGTTTAGCGCCAGGGCAATCTGCCACTATTGATTTGAATATTTTTACCCTTACGGGAAATACGATTCCAATTTATGGTCAAGTTTCCCGTGCAAGTGGTGCGGATTCTGATTCAACACCCGGCAACGGAACTCCTCCAACACCAAATGAGGATGATGAGGCAATCGCCAATATTAATGGAGGAGGAAATCCACCACCGCCACCTCCGCCGCCAAGTGGCGATGCTGACTTAACCATTACAAGTTTGGTTTTAAATGACCTTACTGTAAGAACGGGGGAGGTTTTGGATTATACCTTCGATATTGCCAATATTGGAACAGCGAATATTCCTCAAAATTTCAATGTTCGTGCTTACCTTTCAACGGATGGTGATATTTCAAATGATGACGTTCAAGATGGTATCGTTCCAACTGGAAATTTTGATGCAGGACTTTTGGTGCAAGGTGTACTGGGAGCAAGTACTATCAATTTGCCAGATGGTCAATATTTTTTGATTTTGCGCGTAGACGCAGATAATCAAGTAAATGAAAGTGACGAAACGAATAATGACTTGCAAGCCAATATTCAATTTACGGTTGATAATACACCGGGTGGAAATGGCTCTATTTGCGATAGTCAGGTTGGAACAGATCTTAATTCTTTCAATTGTATTGAAGCAATTCCCAATACAGATCTGCTTCGGTTTATTTACAATACAGATGCTGGACAAGTGGTGAAAACATTAGATTCGAATTTGAATGAGATAAGTAGCTCAACTAACCCTTCTCCGGAACTTCCGCAGTTAGTTTTAGATGATAATATTTTAAGCAGAGTTTTCCCAGATGGTACGGTTTCTTATACTCGCACAGTATCGCAAGCATTTTTGGATAGATTTCAATTCAAACCACAGTTTTTTGAGTATTTGAGTTCTTTTGTGGTTTTTGGGGTTGCTGATGATCCCGCAGTATTAAAGGCGTTTTTGCTGGATTTAAATCTTAATGTTATTCGTGAAAAAGAAGTTCCAGTCATCGGAGATCCGACAAGAAATTATGTTAACTCTTTTCAGGTGACACCTGGATCAGGAGTAGGTGCAAATTTTGCTTTTATTTCGGGTTCTAATTTTACTTTTGGTTCGTCTGCTACAGTTCGACTTTGGGATAGTAACCTCAATGAGTTAGATAACTTGCCGCTTTTCTCTGGCGCGTGGCAGGGAGGAGCCAATATGAAAGCAAACGCTTGTCGCAAATGGACGGTTACGGATGGAGTAGGTTTAGGTTTTTGCAAGTCAGGTGGCTGTTATCGCAGCGAAACGAGAGAAGTTGATTTTCAAAATAACTCAATTCAACAGAATTCCTACTTTGGAGTAGAGCATTTTACGACTTTGGGTGTTGGGAGCGAAACCTATGATTGGAGTGCAGCCACAAGTGATGGTGGAACCGTCACCGCGAATCGCAATCAAGCTTTAAACGGAAATTCTAATTCTGTTCCAAATGATGCGCAAGTTACTTTTACAAAAACAGATGCCAACGGCAACCAACAGTGGATGAGAGATTATCTGATCACAGATTGGGAAAAAGTATTTCGTATTTACGAGTCGGGAGGAGAGATTTATATTTTGAAAAATGTCGATGGCAATTTGTTGATTTCTGAATTGGAGTGTTATGACTTGCCTGCTAATCTACCCGATTTAGAAATCACAGATGTAAATGCACCTGCAACAGTTGCTCCCGGAGGCACTTTTCCTTTCAATTATAATCTTTCGAATAACGGGACAACCGCCTCTGGAATCAGTAATACCGCACTCTATTTTTCAAGAGATGATCGATTAGGTTTTGATAACCAAATCGGAAACACCTTTCTACCATTTGCCTCGGTGCCTGCTGGAAGTACGATCAATGCAGGAACTTCTGCAGCCATTCCGTATACCACTCCTGGTACTTATTATTTGCTGATTGTGGCAGATGCTAATTCAGAAATTGCGGAATCGAATGAAAACAACAATTTAATTGCAATTCCATTTGAAGTGACTGATGTCATCGGTGGATCTGGAGTTGATTTAGAAATAACCACCAATCTTGGAAATCCATCACCTGCACAATGGTCAGTTTTTTCAGTCGCAGTTGCTGTTAGTAATAATGGAACTGAAATGGCGACTGGCGTCCAAATTGAGTACCAACCAACCACCAATGCTGTCTATCAAGGTGGAAGTGAAGGAACGGTCTCACAAGGTATTTTCAGACACTGGGCAAACATATGGGATGTTGGAACTTTAAGACCTGGTGAAACTGCAATACTCAACGTAAATTTGTTTAGAATAGGAAGTGGCAACTTTGTGATGTATACCCAAGTCACTGCTCAAAATGAACCCGATGCCGACTCCGCTCCGAACAATGGAGCCTGTTGTAACACAGGAGAAGATGACGAAGGAATAATCGTCGTAAGTCCATCAGCCAATGGCGTAAATAATCGAAATGCCATCACACAAAACCTTGGCAATCAACCATTTGCAATCGTCAACGCGATGCCAAATCCCTTCGCAGACCAATTCAAACTCCAAGTTTTCTCCAACGAAAATCAGGAATCTGAATTGAGCATCATGAATGCAATGGGTCAATCCATTTTCCAAAAAGAAGTCAATCTGACAGAAGGAATGAATACTATTTCAGTTGATTTGAATGATGAAGCTTCTGGTATTTTGATGGTGAAAATGACGCCGTTTCATCCTTATTTAAGGCAGATAAGGGTGATGCGGGTGAGAGAGTAATTTTTCCCTTACGAGGAAATGTAATAGGCGATACTTTCAAAAGTATCGCCTATTT
>CAYXQH010000642.1:0-3854 GCA_964467425.1 uncultured Saprospiraceae bacterium | reverse complement strand
AAATTAGCATTCAATCTTTTAATTAATTTGTATAGATATTTTTGTCCTCCTACTTATATTATCATACCCACATAACCTTTAACAAACTAAAATTATATAATGTCGAGAAAAAAGAAATCGAAGAAGAAAGGACGAAAGTTGACAGCTAATCAATTAAAGACCGAAGTTTTAAAGTTGTTTAAACGACAACCCAAAAAAAGGCTAACCGCCAAACAAGTAATCAAAAAATTAAAAATTGCGAATAATAAAGATTCTGTTCAGGATGCGATGAGCAAACTGGAAGCTAGTGGAAAGTTGTTTTCATTTGGAGAAGGTACGTTCCGGTTGGATCGTTCACAGAAATTTGAAAAAGATCGAAAAACCTATAAAGGTCGAGTAGACATGACAAGATCAGGTGCTGCTTTTGTTGTTTGTGATGACTTAGAACAAGATGTTTACATACCTGCTAAATATGTCAACAGTGCACTGCATGGAGATACGGTCGAGGTCTCTGCTTATGAAGCTCGAAAAGGAAAACGCCCGGAAGGAGAAGTGCTTAAAGTTTTACAGCGATCTACCGAATTTTTTATTGGAACCCTACGCGTTTCAAAAAAATATGCGATTGTTATTCCGGATCGCTTGAATATGCCAATTGATATTTTTATTGATTTACCAGATACCAAAGAAGCAAAGGATGGAGAGAAGGTTATCGTAAAAATTAAAAAGTGGCATAATAAGAAAAACCTAAGCCCAATTGGCGAAGTGACTTCTGTACTTGGTGCAGTTGGCAGCCATGATATTGAAATGAAAGCGATCTTGATTGGAAATGGATTTAATCTGGATTTTCCAGATGAAGTGGTTGAAGAGGCGAATGCATTGGGAACAAAAATCCCAGAAGAAGAAATTGCACGAAGACGAGATATGCGAAAGATTACCACTTTCACGATTGATCCCGATACTGCCAAGGATTTTGATGATGCACTCTCTATTGAATATTTAGAAAACGGAAATAAAGAGATAGGTATTCATATTGCCGATGTTGCGCATTATGTAAAACCTAATACAGCTCTAGATAAAGAAGCGTTTTCAAGATCAACCTCTGTTTATTTGGTAGACCGGGTTTTACCGATGTTACCTGAAAATCTTTCGAATGGCTTATGCTCACTTCGACCTAATGAAGATAAATGCACCTTCTCTGCCGTTTTTGAATTTGATGAAAAAGATAAGATTGTCAATGAATGGTATGGCCGAACGATGACCCATTCTAATCGACGGTTTGCCTATGAAGAAGCACAAGAAGTTTTGGATACGGGTGAAGGTGATTTTGTAAAAGAATTAAAAGAACTGGATCGAATTGCAAAAGTCTTACGGAAACAAAAGTTTAAAGATGGAGCGATTGCCTTTGAAGCAGAAGAAGTGAAATTCAAACTCAATGAGGCAGGAGATCCAATAGATGTCTATGTTAAAGAGCGGAAAGACGCCCATTTGTTGATTGAGGATTTTATGTTGTTAGCAAATAGAGGGGTAGCTTCTTTTATTTCGAATAAAGGAAAAGATGATGGAAGAGAAATTCCTTTTGTCTATCGGGTTCATGATGTACCTGATCCGGATAAAGTTGCGGGACTTGCGCGGTTTGCAAAAGAATTAGGGCTTGAAATTAAATTTGATACGCCTGAAGCGATTGCAGATTCTTATAATAATCTAACCAGACAAGCTCGGAAAGATCCTGCTTTGAAAATGCTCGAACCTATTGCAATCCGTACGATGTCTAAAGCTGCGTATACCACGGATAATATTGGACACTATGGCCTTGGCTTTGATTTTTATTCACACTTCACTTCTCCTATTCGTAGATACTCTGATGTACTGACCCATCGTATATTAGAACAAAATCTTGAAAAGATATATCGAGTTAAAAAAGATGAGCTAGAAGAAAAGTGTAAACATATTTCTTTGCAGGAAAGGAAAGCGATGGATGCAGAACGAGAGTCTATAAAGTATAAGCAAGTTCAGTTTATGGAAGACCGAGTAGGTGAGGAGTTTAACGGGGTTATTTCCGGAATTATTGATCGTGGGATTTTTATAGAATTGGAACATGTAAAAGCAGAAGGAATGATTGGTTTTGAAAGTATGGATGAAGGCTTTGATATTACGGAGGCCCGATTGAAAGCTGTTGGAACGCGAACAAAGAAGGTGTTGAAAATGGGCGACCCGGTTCGGGTGCGAATTATTTCTACGGATTTGGCGAAACGACAGATTGAGATGGAGATGATTGATCCCGATTGAAAATCGTGAAATGATAGTTCTCGCTTTGCGAGAAAATGATGGTTCATTCGCTAAAGGCGAATGAAAATGATAGATCACTTATAGTGAAAATTATAGATTTACCTTCGGTAAATAATTTTCTGCCTTCGGCAGAAGGGGAGTATAGGAAAAATAATTTTATAAGAAATAAATTATGAAAGTATATAGAGATAATGGGGCAATTGGAGCTTTGCTAGATGAGTATGAGCGAGCAATTCTTGAATTACAGGAGGTGATTGAAGGAGTGAGCTTAGAGGAATTGGTTTATATTGTTGATGCAGCAACTGATGACCCGGATTGCCGATCGATACAAACAATCCTTAGTCACGTTGTTGAATCCGGTTATGCCTATGTAGTTGAAATCAGGAAGTCGCTAGGAGAAACGATTGATTATGTTCCTAAAAAAACATTAAGCACCCTTGGTGAATATCAGGACGCGCTCCGAGAAATGTTTGAGTTTAATGAAAAGTTATTTTTGGATCATCCTGATTTGAAGTTAGAAGAATTTGATGCGGATAAAAAGTTTAAAGTCCGATGGGGACAAGCTTATGATGCAGAGCAGATATTGGAACATGCCATTGTTCATGTTTTAAGACATCGCAGGCAGATTGAGCGTTTTCTTGTTAAACTGAGGCATTAAAAGAAAAATTGATAAGTGGACTTCCTGAAAAAATAACATTTCCTTTTTATAGTTTTTGTAATTAATGTCTTACTTTTGTATACCAATTATCATGTCCCATTTTGATAAAATTACAAAAGAGCCCCTTTCATTTAGTATTCCACATTATATGTCACCTAGCTATTTTTTGAGAACTTTGCTTTCAAAAGAAACACCAGACTTTTTTTAACCAAAAAATCATTAACATGAAAAAACTAGTTTTTCTAACTTTATTTTTTACTTCTATTTTCTTAGTGGGCGAATCAACTGCTCAAAGTTTTAACTCTGCTATTGGCGCTCGCTTAGGAGTACCATTATCAGTTTCGTATAAACAATTTTTAAATGAATCAGCTGCATTTGAAATTGTAGCAGGTGCTCGTAGGTTTAATAATGGAATTGCTAAGTCTAGTTGGACTATGGTTAGTGCTGCTTATCAGGTTCATAAACCTATAGGTGAAGTGGAAGGTTTTGATTGGTATTTTGGAGGAGGAGGAGCTATCTTTTTTTGGAATTTTGATGACGGATTTATTGATCCGGGATCGAACACAAGTTTTGGTTTACAGGGATATCTTGGTCTGAGTTATACCTTTGCAAATACACCAATTAATTTATCAGTGGATTGGGTGCCAACCTATTTCCTTAATGGTTTCGGTTCAGGCTTCTCTTCGGATTCAGGAAGTTTCGGGATACGATATACATTTTAAATTTAACAACCAACTAAAAATATCTAATGGTCTTTGTGTTTATCATGAAGGCCATTTTTTAGTACTTTTAGAATATGAACCAATATTACTCTACCTCTTTAAGCGTAGGTATTCTTTCCTTTATAAAATTATTGGAACGATTTAGCTATTATGGGATGCGGGCGATTCTGGTTGTATTTGCCATAGATGAAATGGGTTTGCATTTATCT
>CAYXQH010000641.1:0-3862 GCA_964467425.1 uncultured Saprospiraceae bacterium | reverse complement strand
TGCACCCAGTCAAAGGTTACATCATCTTGAGTTGAACTTTGAATTTCCACAACTGGTGCCTGACAACTTCCGTCAAAAATCCCAGGAGGAGCCCAATTATCAAAGTAGAATGTTTCAATTTCTGTGGAGGTGACTCCCGTCCTTCCGGTGTATAATCCTTCCAACTCATCTGCGGATGCCACCGCATTGGAAGGAATGACAACCTGTATGTTTTGAGCATTTAAATAGCTGCTGAAACTAAAAAAGACCCCAAATGCAAAAAAGAATCGAATGCATGTTTTCATTGTAAAGAAAGTTTTGATTTGTAATAATTAGTTTGATAAATGTAAAGACGACCTTATTTCTGATGAATAAGGTTGTCTTCTGCCTTGGAATACGGGTAGCTAATTTGAAGTATCGGCAAGCAAAGGGAAAATGTTCTATAAATTTACTTTAGCTTTTAGTATAAACCGATTACAAAAATTTGTATTTTTTCCGACCAAATTGAAAACGAGTCATTACAATGCATCAGAGTAAGATGATCCGCGTTTTGCGGAAATTTACTAAACAAGAGTTCATTTCGCTTAGAAAATACCTGTCTTCTCCTACCGTTAAATCTAAATCAGGTATTGGAGATAGTTTGTTGTTATTTAGTAAGCTTGAACATGCCTTTCCAAAATTTTCAAAAGAAAAAATAGATAAAGACCTCATTTATAAGAACATGTATCCTGAAGAGGATTTTAAAAAAGGTAAGCTTGAAAAACAAATGACCCATCTTTTTGCTTTGCTGGAGTTCTACATTATGGAAGGACAAAAAAATAGCACGCAACTATTGCATGACTATTTGAAACTAGGTTTATTCTATCAGGAAAAAGGGTTGACACAGTTGTCTAAAGTGACGTATAAAAAGTATACAAAAATACTTTCCACCGCAAACCTTTCTGACACGGATATGTTTCGAGATGTTTTTTTGTTAGAAAAACAATTATCAAATCATCAAGCCAAAGTACTAAATCCAAAAGAGCCTCCGAATTTTTTAAAAGTCTTTACCAACCTCGATCACTATTATATAGCTGAACGATTGGAGTTAACTTGTCGATTGGTTGCAATTAATCGCTTTATTTTTCAAGTTGAATTTGGGGATAGTATGGAGATTGTTGAGGCTTTAAGACCTTTGTTAGAGCAAGATTTTTTTGAACCGCCTCTTATTAAATTGTATTATCGGGCATTCCAATTACTAACGGTTGATGATGTAGCTGCCAAACAAATATCGCTGGATTTTGAACACCTTCTTGAAAAATATGAGGATGAAATTTCCACTAATCACTTAATACCGCTTTATGCGATTATCCGAAATTACTGTGTTTCAGAATATGTGAAAGGGGATAAGGGCTTTTTAAAAAGAACATTTCAGATATACAAACTTCACTTGGCGAAGGGTTTATTGTATCAGGATAATAAAATATATACGGCTACTTTGAATAATATGGTTGAAGTGGGGTTGTTGATGAATGAATTTACCTGGGTGCAGCAATTAATTGCTGATCATGAAAATCGACTTACTGGTTCTGCTCATCTTGAAGAAGAAATTAGTTTGAATTGGGCGAACTATTATTTTTTTAAAAAGGAATTTGAAAAAGCACAGGATTATTTGAATGTGAATTTTGAGATGATCTATTCAAAGATTAAAGCGAAGCGAATTGAAGTTAAAGTATATTATGAGATGAATCACCAAATTCTCGATTCGAAAATTGATGCGTTTAAAATTTTTATCTATCGAATGTCTTCGAATAAAGTAACAGAGAAATATAAGATGGGGAATCGAAATTTCATCGATGTGCTCAAACAGATTCAACTGCCCAAAACGTTTAAAAACATTAAGCGCATTGATAAACTTAAAGCAAAGGTGAATTCCTTTACTTACATTCATGAAAAAGATTGGTTGCTGGAAAAACTAGCAGCTTTGAGGTGACCTTGGTTTGACTGAAGCTTAAGGTGTTAGCCTCTTTTAACCGCTTCAGGATTATCTTTTCGAACTTGAATAACAAGCTCTTGCCTTATTTTCTTCTCTTGAAAATGGTAGTAAATACCAACGCTAATCAAAAATAAAACACCAAGAAAAAAACCTATAGTTCGTAGAGGGAGGTAGTCAATAAAAAACAGATAGGCAAGCAATATTAGGGTAATAGGCAAGGAAGCTACAATCATAGCAACAAGCCTGTTCTTATGGAAAAAGACACCGCAAAGAATTAAAATGCCACTGAAAAGAGAGCGTTCTAAAAACATTTCCCAATCCCATTCACTGAATACAATATAATTCCGAATGATTGGATAATATAAAAGGATACTCATTCCGAAGATTACTTTTCGAGCCATAGAAACTCTAGCTTGAGCTTGCTCTAATTTCCAACTTAATCCAGATAGCTTTCCTCTAAAATTATAATCAGACAAGTCAACTTCACGCTCCGTATATTCTTCATCAAGGATATTTTTCATCTTCATTTTTCAGCAGTGTTAATAAACTTGCTTAAGTCAGGTGCATGTTTTCGTTTTCGTTTCAACTCATGTTGATAAATGATATTCCCTAAGTTTTTTAAAAAGGGTAAACCTATACTGTCGTATTCGTAAAGGTTGTCGTTATAAGTCTGATTAGCATTGACATGAATCGTGGCAGCTAACATAAATTCAACATTGGCTTTAGTGTCAATGATGTAGGCAACATCTGTCAGATAGCCATATGCAAAACCTACCTTATTAAAAACTTTGATGTGGTCTGGAATTTTTTCTTCCTTTCCTTCGTACATAAAGAATTTTACATAACCATCTGCTTCATCATAAAATGGATGCTTAGCTCCTCGAGGTTTAGCTGACATCCAATGGTACAAAAAACGATAATCATCCGCACTTAGATTAAATTGTCTGTAAGCTGGAATTCCTTCTGGAAAAAGGACTGCTTGCAACATATCGTGCAAGTCCATCAGTGAAATATAATTTTTCTTACTGAAGTCAAATGCTTTATTAATGAGCTTTCCGCCATGCATATACCCTTTGCCTTTTATAGAATTTTTTACCTCAAAATCCCAGCTAGCCTCGCTGTTCACTTCCCCTTGAAAATACAAGAGCTTTCGTGCATTATAAAAACTAACGGGGTTGGTGTTTTTATTCGTTTCATAGGTAAAGGCGGCACCATTCGCTCCAAGCCGGTGAATGATACGCGTATTCTGAAATCCTTTATCAGCAAGCATTTGGTTTAATTGCTGTTGCCCTAAAAATTCATAGAGCCGATTGTTAGCATCATTGTCACTCACCAAAAATATTTTTTTAATATAATGTGCAACGGAAGGGAAACCATTCGCAGAGGAGGTATCGCGCTCTACTGGGCTTTGCGGTTTGCTTCCAACGCCATGCTTGATGGTTGAATTTTTACTTAACCCATTAATATTAAGGCTGTTGATTTTTTCTAAAGCAGCGAAAGCAACAGGCATTTTAATGGTACTTGCCGGATAAAAATAATTTTCATTGAGGTTATAAGAGTAGGTATTAAAATGCGGATTATTGTTTTGGTCACGATCTATTTGAGTATAAATGATCTGGACTTCATAGTCTGTAGCCTGCTCGAGAACAGGATTTAATACTGTTCTGTTTTCTTCTAAAATATCGAGTAAAATATTTTGACTAGTTAGGCTCTGATGCATGATGAAAAATAAGGAGCTAAGAAAAATTAATCGTTTCATTTTTTTATCTTTTCAATCCAATGATGTACTAATTTAATCAATTACTTCTAAACTATTTTTAAAAATCGCCCATACATGTTTCCGGAACAACGACCTTACCTGTCTACCTGTCTACCTGTCTACCTGTCTACCTGTCTACCTGTCTACCT
>CAYXQH010000640.1:0-3864 GCA_964467425.1 uncultured Saprospiraceae bacterium | reverse complement strand
ATTTTAATGTGATTTTTATATCGGTTTTTTAATCCTCAAAATAGTTAAATCCTTTGGGATCGACAAAGCCTACAAACTTATACCTTTCGTTTCGTATTTCTCCGACTTTATAGCCAGCGAATTCAACAACTTCATTAATAGGGATTTTAAAAATAGGTTCGGTAAGCGTATAGTCAGGACCTTTTTCATAATGTTTTTTAAATTGAAGTAGCCCATATTTATTGTTCTTTTTCAGTTGAAAAGCGAAACCATATCTAGCATAGATTATTTTATCGTACTTAAAATCAGCCAGTTTTTCGCGAGAATTAATTACTCCATATTTTCCATTTTTTAAAGCAATGACTCCCCTTTTAAAGCTGTAACCTAAATTGTTAAATGTCATTTTTTTTTCAGGAGGAGCGTTACTATTCAAAAATAATCGATCATATTCGAAAGGGATTAGGGTGTTTTTATCTTGATTAATGAGACCCCATTTCTTATTTTTTAAAGCAAAAAGGTAAATGGTTTTATGATTCTCTAATAAAAAATCACGACTTAATGAATCATAAACTATAGGAATGAGAAGTTCTCCAAAACTATTTACCAAACCTTCTTTCCCTTCTTTGTTTTTTACAAAAGCAATAGATTGTTGGTATTTTTGATGATCGACGTGGGCTATACTATCTGTTCGGGAAAAAGTATTTCTACCAGTAAAAATATCAAGGGAGGAATATTTTTGGGGTAGTGTATCCATCACTGTGGAATTTTTATTTCTGTCCTGATATACCCATTCGCATTGAACGACGATTTGATATTCATTCCCAATTTTTCTTTGTAATAAAGTATACTCTTTTTTGGGTTTTGGCTTTTTATATACAACGTCTTCAGCATCCGATATTTCTTCTTCCGGTACTTCCATAATGGGCGCTTCTGTTTTTATCAGCGCATTGATTTCTTCTAAAGTTTTTCCAGGAGCAAACTTTGTTTCCACACCATCTTTTTCGACGATAGTATAGTGAAAACTAAAGGATGGTTTTATTTTAATAGCTGAGGTGTCAATGTGCCACGTTTTTATTCCATCAAAATTTTCGGTGACTTCTGCCAAACCTTGTTTACCTGATTTTGTAGTCACTACAAAATATGTTTTATCATTTAGCTCTTTTGTATCCACATATTCAATGTTCTCTGGAAATGTTTTTTTACCAGTGGTGATTGAATAATAAATCGATTTGATTTTTTTCCCATCTCTAACTCTTGCAATTTTACCAGGATAAATTGTTTGTATAATACAATGCTCGGTTAGACTAATTTGATGTCTGGAAAAAGGAATAACAATTTTATTATCTAAAGTTACGACCCCTTTTTTTCTATCTTTTATAAACAAAAACATGTTTTTCTCTACCTCACCTTTCTTTTTATATTCTGGTGTGACAACAATATTTCCAGAGGTATCTGCAAAACCCCAAAGCAACCCTTTGCGATAGGGGATATATGGCGTGTCTTGTGCAAAGGTGGTTTGAGCCACAAAAGAGCTAAGAAAAAGAAGGACTAAAAAGCGAGTGTGAAAATTCATGCTATTGAATAAATGTAATCATTTACAATGTTAATCCTCGAAATAGTTAAATCCTTTTAAATCAACATAGCCTTTCAAATCGTTTTTTGCTCCCCTTAACTCGCCGACAAGATAATCATCAAAAAGCATGACTTTTTGGATGGGAATACTAAAAATTGGTTCAACTATTTGATGCTCAAATTTTCGTACCGCAACCATGTTGTATTGGAGGATTCCATATTTTTTATCAGAAATTAGCTGGAATGATTTTGTGTTTTTTAGAAAATTAACTGCATCATATTTGAGATCAGTAATGAGTCCCTTGTGATTGATGACACCGAATTTTCCATTTTTTTCTGCAATTATCCCTTCCTCCAATTTGAAACAAGGAATTCTATTTTTGTTTTTGGCAAAATCTGGTGCCATCCCATTTAGAAACAAGCGATCATATTCAAAAGGAATAAGTGTTTTATTATAATAATTAATCAAACCCCATTTGCCATTTTTCTTAGCAACGATGTTTATTTTTTTACAGTCCCGATATAGAAAGTCTGTATCAAGTGCATCATAGATGATCGGAATTACCACCTTCCCATGACAGTTTACTAATCCTTGTTTTCCTTTTTTGTTGGTAACAAAAGCAAAGGATTGATGTCTGTTGTGGTTCGTATGATAGTCAAGGCTATCTATCTGGTTGAAAGAATATTCAGAAGTGAATAGGTGGACGTTTTTATATTTTTCTGGTAAGGTGTCTATACTAGTGTAAATTACTTTTGATTTATTTTTACGCTTTATTTTTTTGACTAATTGAAAATTATTTCCTGACTTTATAGGCAACAGGCTGATATATTTCCATTCGATTTTTTTGATTGGACCACCTGCTGCCAATTCTGGTTCAGCAATTAATGCCTCTTCTTCTCCCGAAAGTGCATCTACTTCTTTTTTTGTTTTTCCAGGTGCAAATCGAGACTTCACTCCGTCTTTCGTTACGATCAGATACTTTTCATTATTCAAATTAGAAATTTTCACCTGGCTGGTATCGATATACCATTTTTCAATGCCTTCAAAATTTTCCTTTACTTTCACAAATCCTTGCTTACCAGATTTAGTAATTAGAGTATAGTATTTTTGATCTTCAATAATTATTTCATTGGCACGAATAATATTGTCAGGGAAGGTCTTCTTACCAGAGTACGAATAATAATATCTAAAAGGAACTTTTCCTCCATACTTACTTTGAAGAATATGATCTTCGTTTAAGTTAATCCGTTGACTTTTTTGAAAAGGGATGATGACGTAATTTTTTAAGGTGACTACGCCCAGTTTCTTGTCTTGCATCACCAGAAACATATTCTTTTTGTGGGAAAAAACTTTGTCATAGGCTGGTAGTACAACTGTTTTTCCAGTAGTATCTGCAAAACCCCAGAGATTTGCTTTTCTGAAAGGGATGTAGATATCGTCTTGTGCTTGTAGAGATATACTTGCTATAGAAAATAGCACAAAAAATAATAGTGTTTTAACGATATGACTCATGATCAGGAAATTTCGAATTAAACAAAAAACTACCTGTAAAGTTATTAATACTTTGAACAATTAAAATATAATAGGCTAGGTTTAAAATTATTATAACATTTAAATAGAAGGGGTTTTGTCAATAAGGTGACAGACTTCAATGAGGTTTATAGAGCAATGTCTATTCAACAGAGGGGCTTAGAATTTGATACCTACTGAAATACCAGCGTTTAATATATGACGATCTTCTTGTCTATAATTAAAAGGCGTTAATATACCGTCTTTGATTAATGCGTTTACGGAGTACTGAATATTCGATTGGAAATAAATAGTATTTTTCTCATTTATTTTAAACTGATAACCGATGCCGAATTTAGCTAGTATAAGAAAGTTAGAAAACTGGTAGGGTGGGTCTGAGGAATTTAAAGAGACAAAATTGCCACATTCCGTATAGCCAAAAGTTAAATTATTTTTTAATTTGAATAATAATTCTTGCCCTAGATTTAAGTAAAATCCATTCTTTTTATTTTGGTTAAAATCCCAAATGACCTCCAATGGAATGCCAATATAAAAAGAACGGTGAACATCTGCCCAATGAGAACTATTTTGGTTTATACCATTTTGAGGATCAATGTCACAGGGGAAAGTAATACCAAAATCATTTCTTCCAAGATTTATAAAATGAAGATTTAAACCAGACTTTAAATTTAAGTGTTCTGCGATTTGAAGATAAATGGAGCCGCCTATTGAACCATTGAGTCTATAATCATTTTCTGCTAAACCGACTTCTTTAAAAACATAAGTAAACACATTTACATTAC
>CAYXQH010000639.1:0-3866 GCA_964467425.1 uncultured Saprospiraceae bacterium | reverse complement strand
TCAATAAATTTGTTGATTTAAAATTTCCTTTTATTAGGAGTAAAAGTTAATCAGGAGGTCCAGTTGAGATGATATCAATACGGAGGTGTATTGGATAGGTTATAATGATGATTTATTAACAAAAAGTAAACCAATCCTTAAAATTTGGCCTTTGGAGCAGCTAAATTTTTAAAATTCCAGATTTGTCTTAGTGAAAAAAGGTGCATTGCCAAGGCAAAAGGGACAATAAAACCCGGAATCCAAATAAAAGGAAATTCTGCTATAACGGTATTAGCAGGGTCGTTCATGAATAATCGAAGAGGAGAAGGGGTGGAAGTCGTTGCAATGCCAAAGATGGTCAATAATAAAATGATCCCAAAAATATTCCAAATAAAGGCTTCTAATCGTCTAAAACGTCCTTTACCAAAGAAAACAAATCCACCCATTATCGCTGTTATCCCAACAACTATGTCAAAATTAAATCCTTCAAAAGTCATTTGATAGGGGATGAAACCACCTAGTAAACCCATCCAAAGAATGATTTCTATTAAAATTCTAAACGATTGGATATAAATTAGCCAGGAAGGTGGGATTTGCTGGAGGACTATCAAAAAATCTTTTGAAAAAGAAAGGGAGAGGATCAAAATAACAGCGGGGACTACAGCAATTCCAATTTTTGGAGGAAGCGTTTGAAAGTCTCTAAAGACACCAAGGTAAGAAAGTAATGCTAAAATGGACAACCAAAGGATAAGCCCGGCTATTGTAAATCCTAACAGTTTTTTTTGCTTGGAATTAGAATAGTTCAATTTTGAAAAAGCATATTTTAAACCACGGAAAGTACAATAAAGTAACACTAGCGTTGCTATGATTATTAGTACCTGTGTGCTTAAATATAGACTAGACATTAAAAGGTTTTAGATGACTCGATTGGTAGAATTTACTAGTCGGACATTATAGAGGTTTGCATAAGTGTGAACAATTTGAACTAGTGTTTTTGAAGATTCTTCACTAGCAAAATCACCATCAAGAATATTGTGTTCCACCTCTTCATTCAGTTTGACATAATCCATTTCATCTACTAAATCAAAATCCAGTTCAAAATCCTGTGCTGTTGATGTCAAGCGTAACATGTCATTTTCTACATCTATCTGCTGTACATCTTGCCAATACCATTGGTCTACGAAAAAATCATCATAACTAAATTTTTCTTCGTCAATATAAATAGATGGATTGCTGTTTAATAATAACTGAACAACATAGTACAATAATAAAATGCAAATCATTATTGTATTGAATTGCATCAGGTTTCCGTAATAATATTGATTATAAACGAGATAGATTAAGACAAGGACAAATCCCTGCCAAAGCAAACTGGATTGAAAATTACTTTTTTTAACTAAGCGAATCACGTCGACATTACCTTTGATACGGTAGAAGAATACTCTTTTTAAAATTAAAAAGGAGGTGAATCCAAAAAGGTAAAATTCAATACAAGCTTTATAAACTTTGAAAAAAGTTTTGTTGGTTGGGACGTCGCTAATTAATAAACCGACAACACCAACGATTAGGATGAGCCACACAATAATATTGGTCGTTCTTGACAGCATAATATTTGACAGGCTTTTTTAAAAATTTATTTGCTTTTAAACTTTTGGATTGCATTTCTGGTGAAATCCGAAAGCACTAATTCGCCACTCATGGCTGCTCGCTCCGTTAACAAATCATCCCAGTGTTCTGTTCCACTCCAAAACGCTTTTTTCATCATTCGCATTGAAGCCGGATTAGAAAGCGCTAAGGTGTTTGCCAATTCCTGGATTGCTGCATCCATCTCTTCTGTACTTTCATAGATGTCAGCGTATAATCCTTTGGTGCGTGCCCATTCTGCATTTTTCCATTCTGTAGCATTATATGCTAATTGAGTCATTGCTGAAGTGCCAATTTTTCGTTCAACAGCAGGGCCAACGACAAATGGACCAATACCAACAGCAAGTTCACTGAGTTTGACTGCTGCAAATTTTGTTGCAAAACAATAATCCGTTGCGGAAGCAACACCTACACCACCACCGACTGCCTTACCTTGTACGCGACCTATAATTAATTTAGAACATTTTCGGCAAGCATTAATAACATTGGCAAAGCCCATAAAGAATTTTTTGCCTACCTCGATATTATCAATAGCGATTAATTCATCAAAGCTTGCACCTGCACAAAAAGTCCGATCCCCTGCACTTTTTAGAATAATAACTTTGATTTCATCATTCTGGTCCGCCTCATTAATTGCATCCCGAAGCTTTGCGAGCAAACGCCCCGGTAGTGAATTGTGAGAAGGGTGATAAAAAGTTATCGTTCCAATATTATTTTCGACTATGGTATTTACAGAGCCTTGTTGCGTTTTATTTTCTACTTCAGCCATACAATCTATTGAAAATGAAGGATAAATATTATTCTATTTTACAAATATACAATTGTGTTAACTAAAGAGAAGGATTTTGATTGTTAATGATTTGCAAATGGCTATTCTCAGCCTTATCTCTCACTTCTGAAAAAGCCCCAGTAGACGAATCTACCAGAGCCCGATGTTGAAACAATAATCAACGAAAGTTTTTGTTCGATAAAAACAGGGGAGTGAGGAGTAGACGATAGAGAAGAATCTCCTGAAATTGTCTCACTCCTTACCCCTGTAATAAAATCAACTAATCAATATTTTTATTAAAAACCAATAAGGTTAATCATGATTTGCTCGAAACCGAAAATAATTCCTAGAAAAAAACCAACTATTGCGAGCGGCTTTAATTTTTGTAGAAATGTTGTTTTCGGTTGCTGGCTTTTTCTAGTCATTTCTTTTAAGATGCTGAGCACTTGTTCTTTGTTTAAAAAGAGCACCAAGATTAACAAGGATAAATAAATAATCGCGGAGGCTAAAGCACCATAGGTATCGAAAAATACTAGATCAAAAACGATAATATTTAGTAGTATCGGAATCAGTATTGCAATCCCAATCAATTTTGTTCTGTTCCATAGTAAACACCAGCCGCCTATGATTTGAGAAAGGCCAATGAATAAAATATAAGCAAATGAATGCCCCATAAATGTCCAGGCTAAATCATAAGATCCCACGGTTCCTAATGTTTGCTCTGCTACTTCAGGAGGGATATTCCCTTTTCTGTAAAACTGTCCGCCCATGATTTTTCCGGTTCCATACACGTTGATTAAAATGAATACATAAATCCGAGCAGCTAGTTCAATATGTGTAGTGTATTTGTTCATATTTTTTAGTCATTAGGCGCTTTATGATCGTAACTCAATACACGTTTTAATTGCCAACCGTCTTTAGTCTTTATCCAAAGATGCGTGAATAGAGCAATACCTGTTTTATACATTTCCTTACCTTTTTCTTTTATATAAAATTCATGCTCTCCGGTTTGGATGGCTCCATAAAGAAGTCCTTTTTGATAAAGTGGATATACTTTGACGGTGGCTCCAACTAATTTGCGAATGGGCTTTCTGTCTGGATCTGAACAAACGCCTAATTGAAGCACTTGCAAAAAAGCTTCTTTGTTTTCCATCACGCCATTTTTATCATGATAAAATTCGAAATCATCACTGATGATTGATCCAAAGGAGGAAAAGTCGCAGGCATTAAATCCCCGGTCAAAGATTAAGCTATCTCTGCTTTTTAATTCGTTAAACAGAACGCTGTTCTGAGCGGTTTGTGCATAGCTAGTTTGAGTAATGGAAAAAAGAAGTATAGTGAAAAAGATATTTTTTCGCATGTTATTGTTTTTTAAAATAATTATTGAACTAGTAGCCGCCGCTGGATCTGCCTATTTAAGCTTAATAAATATCATGGTCGTTTCATGAACTTTAAATAAGTCAAAGGAATCACA
>CAYXQH010000638.1:0-3877 GCA_964467425.1 uncultured Saprospiraceae bacterium | reverse complement strand
TTCTTGGTCGGTTGCCAAGAGCTTTGTGGCAACTGTGGTTGTCATGGCTCACAAATCGTTATGACATCTGCACCGCCGGTATTGGCCGTCTGTGTGAGCGCGATGACGAATCGGGTAATCACTTTTATCAATACGACTTTTTTGGTAACACCACACAAATGAATCGCACCGAACTCGGGGTAGACTACTCAGAAACTTACACTTACGACGACGGCGACAATGTACTGCAATGCACCTACCCAACCGGTCGAGTAGTGAATTACGTCAGAGATGGTGTGCGGCGTGTAAGCGCGATTAGCAGTAATGGTAACGCAATCATCAACAACATGAGCTACCGTGGAGACTGGTCGATGACCAATCGCACGTGGTCAAACGGTATTACCGAACGACGAACTTACGACCAACAAGCTCGCCTGTTGCAAATCGACTTAGGCAACCTTGGCATACGCGATTATCAGTATGATGCAAGCAGCAATATCACGCGTATTAACAGCCCGTTTCATAATGGTGTATACGATTACGACCTAAACGACCGTTTAGTTCAAGAAAGCTTAAATAGCGTGGAGCAAACCGGCTTTACCTACGATCTCAACGATAACCGCCTGCGCAAGCTTATTGAACCGCAACAAGGTCAAAACGCACAACAAAATGATCAGCAATACCGCTATCAAAGCGACAGCAATCACTTGTTAAGCACCGACAGAGTGGGTGACATACCCACCAATGAATTAGTCACGGCTGATCAAGACTTAGTGCACAACGACGCCGACCGTATTCGCAGTGTTTCAGAGGGCGGCGAGTTAGTGGCTACTTACATCTACAATGACATAGGCTTGAGAAGCCGTAAAATAGTATCCAACCAAGATGGCAGCGAAACCACTACGATCTATCACTACAACATGTACGGGAGTTTGATCGCTGAAACCAGTGAGCTAGGCGAAACGCAACGAGAGTATATTTGGAATGGTATGGAGCCTGTGGCGCAGGTTGACGTCAATGGTGTTACCAACTTGCACAGTGATCATTTGTATACCCCTAGGTTGGGTACTGACAGTACTCAAGCATCCGTTTGGCAGTGGGAGAGTCCAGCGTTTGGTAATGCGGAGCCTCAGGTTGAAGCGGTGGAGGTTAACTTACGATTTCCTGGACAGTACGCGGATGCGGAATCAAACCTATATTATAACTGGAACAGATACTACGATCCGCAGATAGGGAGGTATGTCACCTCTGATCCGATTGGGTTAGGTGGGGGTTATAATACGTACGGTTATGTTGAGGCTAATCCACTGGTGTATTACGATCCCTATGGTTTACAAAAAAGAAAATGGTTTGATTTAGGGAATGGTTACAGAGGTGGCTTAGATACGTTTAATTTTAAGAATGAACCTAGTTTTGAGATTCATGTTTATGACCCTAAAGGTAAAGAGGTTGGGCTTTATGGACCTAGGGGATGGTTTGATAAACACGGTTTGACTGGTAAGCCTGCTAATATACCCGATAGCGTTGAAAACCAATGTAGGTCAACTTCTATTGAATACGGGAGACGAGCAAAGTTGATACCGAAAAAAGGAAAGGCGAATATTAAAGGTAATAATTGGCAGAAGTTTTTTAAAGCTGGCGCTAGAGTTTCACCGGCTGGAACTATTTTGTTTGGGGCCTCTAGATTAGATCGTGTGTGTTCGATAGACCCTGATTTTGCAGGATGTTAGGAAGAAAAATGTTTAAATATATATTTGAAGATTCAAATGGAATAACGACCTATGACAAGTATTTTGAATATATAGAATCGGTCAAAAACGAGTTGTCAGAAGAAATGTATAAATTATTTTCGGATGTTGATCGTTATAACTTGACTAGTGTCAAATCACTACATGATTCTTGGTTACGGACTATACAAGTGAATGATATTTTAAATAACGAAGATGAAGTGGAAAAAATAGAAACATCAATTAGTATTGAATTATTAGGACCCTATCATGATCGAGTTTTTAGTTTGCAATATAGTGGTGTAAAAAGTTATGTCTTTAATAAACCGGCAAGAAACATACCTATATATCATTATGATTTACTGTGTCATGAGTTAAGATTAAATGATAAAAGTAGTCTAGAGCATATGATTTTATTCGATAACGAGATTAGTTTTTTAATCGAGTTCTCTAACTTTTCTTTCGATGAAAAAATCTTAGCACTATGAAAAGTATGTAAAATAACGGTGTTTAGCCGAACAGGCAGACCTATCAGGCTTACCGTTTTCAATAATAGAGGATCAATATTAATTAGATGAAAATAATACTATTAAAAATATTATTTATTTTCCATTTGGTATTTTTAACAAATGTTAAAGTTGCATTAGCTGAAAAAAATGAATGTGATCTGGAGTTTTATGTTGATAAAAATGAAGTAAAATCTTCAGTTTGTTTGAAGAAACTAGCAGGTAAAAAATTGTTTATTGGTAATAATCAGATTGATGATACTTTACCTAGAAAAGAAATAGAGTTAGATGATTTTTATATCCAAACAACAGAAGTGAGCCAACTTTTGTGGAATCAACTGATGGAGACAAATCCTTCTCATTTCATTGGTATTTATATACGCCGCGCTTAGGTACTGATGAATTGCAAAGCACGGCTTGGCAGTGGGAGAGTGATGCCTTTGGTAATAGTGAGGCTCAGATTGAGACTGTGGTTGTTAATTTGAGGTTTCCGGGGCAGTATAGGGATGTTGAGAGTGGGTTGTTTTATAATTGGAATCGGTACTATGATCCGGAGATTGGGAGGTATGTCACCAGCGACCCGATTGGGTTGAGTGGGGGGGTGAATACTTATGGGTATGTGTATCAAAATCCAAATAAGTATTATGACTCTAAAGGTAAGCACCCAGTAATAGCTGGAATATTTATTTGGGCTGGGGTATGTGCTACCAAAGCATTTAGAAAGGCTTCCCGGACAACATTTTCTCAAAACATCAATCCTGATTTACCTAGAGGAGAAGATAAGAAAGCTCACTGTTATGCAAGTTGTTTAATTTCAGATTGTTTGCTTGGTATACCGATTGCTCCATCAATTGGAGTTTTAAAAGAGATTCTAGATATCTATAATAAAAATAATGAAATAGATGATATCAGAGCAAATAATGTAGGAATTAGATATTCTTATGAAGGAAAAGATTGTTTTAAAGCTTGTGATGGTCCTGACACTTGCAAGTAGTATTTTAATTGTGATTTTATATTTAGATTATAATGAGAGATTGTTATTTTTTGAGTCTTCAAAATTAAAAATAAGGGTACAAATCATAGAATTATATGACTCTATTGAGTTAGGGCAGTCGACAAAATCAATACAGCAAAAGGTTGTAGACTTTGTAGCTGTTAGTTCATTTATTCAATTGCATTCAAAAGAAAAGATTATTGTAAGAGCGCCGCCAGAATTACCATCGTTAACATCATCATGGGATTTGCATATATTTTTTGATAATGGACATGTTAGTGCTATTTTTTTTAGGCCAGTGGATGGAAATTTTCATTTATGTTCAGCACCATTAGACAGAGGAGCCATTCCTGAATTATTTGAAAATCCTAAGAATAAGGTTTGTTAAAGGGGCTAACTTTTCTTTGCGTCTTCATCGCCCTTTTTATTACAATTGAGTCTAATTGGTTTCCGATGAAATCGAAGCAATAATGTCTATAAAAACAAAAAAAATTATAAAGATGTTTCTAATTATGGCGACGCTATCTATACTCTTAGCGGTAACGGCAAGCTCATTATTTGAAGCGTACGGAATGAGTAATTCAAAATTTGCTAAATCAATAATATCGTTTCTCGTAGTGATGCCTTTGGCTTATGCGATAGGGTTTTATTTTGAGGACACTGAGAAATAA
>CAYXQH010000637.1:0-3888 GCA_964467425.1 uncultured Saprospiraceae bacterium | reverse complement strand
CGCGCAGCGTCAATCACAAGCGCCGAAGGCGCAACACGCTTATGAGATTAAAAAACAAAGTCATCATTATTACAGGATCAAGTATTGGCATCGGGAGGACTATGGCATATGAGATGTTGAAGGAAGGCGCAAAGATTGTTTTGAATGCCCGAAATGCGGAACGTTTGGACAAGACCTATCAGAAGATGAAAGCGGAAGGAAATGAGGTGACAGCTGTAGCTGGGGATGTTTCAAAAATGGAAGACTGCCAAAAAATAATAGATCATGCTATTGCTACTTTTGGTCAAATTGATGCGCTAGTCAATAATGCAGGTATCTCTATGGAGGGGAGCGTAGAAGATTTAGCACCGGAGGTTTTCCAAAAACTATTTGATGTAAATGTAATGGGTTCTATTTTCCCAACAAAAGCCGCTCTACCTTATCTCAAAAAAACAAAAGGAAGCATTGTATTTATAAGTAGTGCTGCAGGAATCAGAGGGATGCCTAATCATGCCGCTTATTCTGCTTCTAAAATGGCTTTAACAGCAGTGGCGGAATCGATGAAAATTGAATTGAAGGAATCAGATGTTCACATCGGAATTGCCTATGTCGGATTTACTCAAAATGACCCAGAGAAAACGATTTATGATAAGGATGGTAAAATCATTCCACAGCCTTCCCGAGACTTTATAAAAGCGGAGCCTCCACAGAAAGTTGCTCAAAGAATTATCAGTATGATCGTCCGTAGAAAATTCAAAGCAGTCTTTACCCCTTTAGGCAAATTAAACGCATTTATGAACCGATTTTTTCCATTTATTGTAGAGCCAATATTAAGTCGGAATTATCATAAAAACAAAGCCTAAACGGAGTAAAATTGCTTTTTTAGGCTAAAAAACCCGAAAAGAAACCAATTCTAATACTTTCCGATACCATTTCTAAGGTAAGACAAGCCATCTTTTTGCAACTTTGAAATATCAAATTGCACACAACCTCTACTAAGTTAATTATTGAATAATATCGATGAAACTATCGGATCTATTGTTCAATTAGAAAATATCTAGAAATAGAAACTCAGACAGAATATTAAAAGTTCCTCTGGTTTCTATTTGTAGGTAACTGATTATATAATGATGCTGAAAGCGCTGAGGGGTTTTAATAGGTAAAAAGGCTTTAAACCCTAATTACTTATCATTACTGCGTTTTTCAGCATCATTTTTTTCATATTAAAATTATCCCATCTATTTAAATTATTCACAATCAGAATTTTAATTTTCAGGTCTTGAAAAAGCAAGGCGTAGACTCTAATCTCTAAGCTTTTCACCTTACCTTTACACTTTCTTAAAAATATATAAAAGAAACCTGCACAACTATGGATATTTTTGATAGAATACGAAATAACCCTGGACCTCTAGGCCAATGGTCAGAAATTGCTGAAGGCTATTGGATTTTTCCAAAATTAAAAGGTGAACTTGCCAATCGAATGGAGTTCAACGGTAAAGAAGTTATTTGCTGGAGTGTGAATAATTATCTGGGCTTAGGCAACCACCCTGCTATTCGAAAAGCAGATGCAGAAGCTGCTGCAGAATGGGGACTGGCTTATCCAATGGGAAGTCGAATGATGTCTGGAAATACAGAACTACACGAAAAGCTCGAGCAAGAACTGGCTTCCTTTGTTTCAAAAGAATCATCCTATTTATTCAACTTTGGTTACCAGGGTTTTATGTCTGCCATTGATGCACTTTTAAGCGCAAGAGGACGAGACGTAATTGTCTATGATGCAGAATGTCATGCTTGCCTGGTAGACGGCGTTCGGATGTATCCGGGAAAACGATTTGCTTTCAAACATAATGATATTGAAAGTCTTGAAAAACATCTTGAATCTGCTTCTAAAATTGTAGAAAAAACGAAAGGAGGGATTTTGGTGATTAGCGAAGGAGTATATGGTATGCGAGGTGATCAAGGTAAATTAAGAGAGATCGTTGCCTTGAAACAAAAATATAACTTCCGATTATTAGTCGATGATGCACATGGTTTTGGAGTGTTGGGTGAGACAGGTGCAGGAGCCGGCGAACTTCAAGGTGTTCAAGATGAAATAGATATTTATTTAGCCACCTTTGCAAAATCTATGGCAAGTGTTGGTGCCTTCGTTGCCGGGGATGCAGATATTATTCGGTTTTTAAAATACAACATGCGTTCTCAGATATACGCGAAATCACTTCCAATGCCTATGGTACAAAGTGCTTTTATACGATTTGAGATGTTGAAAGACCCTGTACACAAAAACAAACTTTGGGAAAATGTAAATGCATTGCAAAGTGGTTTAAAAGAACGTGGTTTTGATATCGGTAATACCAACTCTTGTGTGACACCAGTTTATATGCACGGTTCTGTAGAAGAAGCGATGCGGATGGTACACGACCTTAGAGAAAATCATAAAATTTTCTGCTCAATTGTTGTTTATCCAGTTATTCCTAAAGGAATGATTATCCTTCGATTAATACCTACAGCAGTTCATACCCTGCAAGATATTGATGAAACAATGGATGCTTTTGATGCAATAAGTTCAAAACTCAAAAGCGGTTTCTACAAAAAAGAAGTTGCCTGGGAAGAGCTATATCAGAGGTAGACAGCTTAACAAGTTAATAAGTGAGCAGCTTTATATTATAGCGTTGCTCACTTATTAGTTTGTTTACTTATTAACTTGTTCACTTGCTAACTTATTAATTTCACACATGGTCATTTCTGGTATTCAACAAATTGGCATTGGAATTCCTCGCGTTTATGAAGCCTTTGATTGGTATAAAACCCATCTGGGAATGGACATTCAGGTTTTTGATGAAGCAGCAGAAGCGGCTTTGATGTTGAAGTATACCGGAGGGGAACCACGCAGTCGTCATGCCATCTTGGCTATTAATATTCAGGGTGGTGGTGGATTAGAAATCTGGCAATATACTTCTCGTGTTCCGCAGCCATCTGCTTTTGATGTTCTACTAGGCGATTATGGAATTTTTATAGCTAAGTTTAAAAGCCGTGACGTACAGCGATCTTATGACATTTTAAAAAAGCAAGGCGTTACTATTTTAAATGAAGTCACTGAAAATCCAGCAGGTAAAAAACATTTCTATTTGAAAGATCCTTATGGAAATATATGCGAGGTCGTGGAAGCCAATGATTGGTTCAAATCGTACAAAACACATACAGGTGGAGTCTACGGCTGTACGATCGGTGTTTCAGATATTGAAAAATCAAGAGATGTATATTCCAATATTTTAGGCTATGACGAAGTGCTTTGCGATGAAACGAATACCTTTTCTGATTATAAAAACCTTCCTGGTGGCGATAAAAAATTTAGACGTGTCATTCTTAAAAATAGTAAAAAACGAGAAGGTGCTTTTAGCAGATTACTAGGCGATAGTGAAATAGAATTGGTGCAGGTTTTTGATCGAGAAGCACAGCCGGTTTTTAAAGATCGTCTATGGGGTGACCTTGGATTTATTCATCTTTGTTTTGATATAAATGGAATGAATGAACTTCGTGAATTATGCGAATCTAAAGGTTTTCCATTTACAGCAGACAGCGCTGAAAGTTTTGACATGGGGGAAGCTGCTGGTCATTTTTCTTATATCGAAGATCCGGACGGCACACTGATTGAATTTGTAGAAGCACATAAAGTTCCTATTCTTAAAAAAATAAATTGGTACCTCAACCTTCGCAATCGCAATCCTAAAAAAGCACTTCCAAATTGGATGGTTGGAGCATTAGCCTTTAATCGAAAGAAGTAATCATAGGTGATAAAAAATATTCCAATATTACATTGACCACCAGATTACCAAGCAAGGTCAGCTTTACCTGAGCACCTGAGTACCTGAGTACCTTTTTTTCCTAATAACTGTTAAACATTCCTTAAAA
>CAYXQH010000636.1:0-3898 GCA_964467425.1 uncultured Saprospiraceae bacterium | reverse complement strand
TCACTCGATATGTTGCTGTCAAGCTTACTTGATCATCTTGCTCCATCACAAAACCAGAAAATTCATCACAACCATTTGCTGCTAAAGTAGCAGGACTAAAATCAAAATCAACAATTCTGTTGCCTCCAGAAAGCACATCGGTAAATGCTACATTATCACAAGTTAATGTCTGACCTGTTGAAGCATCTTCAATAGTAATTGAAGCACTAATTATTTCAACATAAGCACCATAAGGTACTGTAGATTTTGCATAGCCGTATTCCCAAGAAGGATAAGTAGCCGATGTCAAAACCTTTCCATTAAAAGTCGTATTGAAGGTATCACTTACCATCACACGATTTGTTTTTATTTTAGAATAATCCAAACTGTTGGTAGCATCTGCTAAACCATCTTGATCATTATCTGATTGCCCTAAACTTATTCTTTCTACATCAAAACTTTGAAAGGCCATACCATGAGCACAACTTCCAGGGCAATGCAATTGCGTAATGGCTGTCTCATAACAGGTCATCGGCATTCTGAAAATTGACGCACAATCAGTATCCATTATATAGAAAAGTTGCATTCCAACGGTCACTACACTAACACCTGGCGTACAGTCTGCTGTCAAATCTAAATCGAATACAGAATTCACCATTTTAAATCCACTAGGAATTGGCATTGGATAGCGAGCAATTAATTTTCTAGTTGCATTATTATAATGAACATCACTTGGTGACCATTCATTCGTTCCACTTGTATAGGATAAGCCTGGATCAGCTGCGGTGCCATTCCAATTTAATCCAACAGGGATATCGAATTCTACTTCGAAATAAGAACTTTCAGTTTGATGTAAACTAAAACTTGCTCCTGTAAGAATTAAACTATAAGTTCCTTCTTCTTCATCTACTAAATCAGAAGGTGATTCAAAAAAGGTAGCCATATTTTTTCTAGTATGTGCCTGCCCTAGTCCTTCTGTTTCATAGGTTTTACTATAACACATATCAGTATAAGAAGACTCATATTCCCATCCAATTAATCGAACAATTCCGCAGTATGTAGTGGCACAGGTATAGTTATCCCAATCCAAAACAACCGTTTCTCCAGGTTGAATTGTAGGAAGTGTTACTGTAAAACCATCTTTAGGATCTGCTCCAAGACAATCATAAGCAGTAGCATCGTCTGTAGCAGTCGGAGTTAATGAAATCACTCCAGAAGAAGAAGTTAATTGGATACTAGAAACATCAGATCGTGTATATTGTGCTTGATAAACCGGAGAAATTTCAATTTCTATATCATTAGCCGGCCCTGAGCCGTTATTAGTTATGCTTATTTTTTGATTATCTGCTCCTTCAGTCATACACGTATTAAAAGAAGAAATTGGTGTAAAACTTAAATTAGGTGCGTATAAAACTACCGTAGTAAAAGGAAACTTTTTATTACTTGCCACCGATGCATCATCACAGCCCCAATCAGCAACTAGTTCTGTTTGAAAACTATTACAACCCGTCACCGTAATAGTTTGTGTTATCGTAATAGCTTCATTCTGATCAAACATATTATCTCCATTTCCTATGCTCGTGAAGTCACTTGCAGAAATTGAAATTTCGTTCCCAGCTCCATTCAAAACACCAATATCAACAGCATCCAGCGTTGAATTAGCATCATGTATATCTTTCAAAACGAAGTTTGAAATAGAGCCATAACCGCCATTCACAATTGTTACGGATCGCTGATAGCTACCACCAACAAAAACGGAGGAAGTCATTGGATTTACAACAGTAATCGAGAGTGCTGCATATAGCACATTATAAGTGGAAGTCGTTTCACCATCTGTCCCTCCATCATAATTCACTGTAATCGTATTAGAAAAAGTATTTCCAGAATTTTGAAGATTATAAGCCTCAAAATTTGCAACTGCTTCGAAAGTAAATGATACTGTTTCATTAGCTGCTATATCATCAGAAGAAAAGGAAATGTTCGAAAGATCAGAGATATTCTGTTCCTGAACATTTGAAGTTGCTCCTTCCACAACACTTCCAGCTTCATAAAGAATACCTCCTGGAAGATCAACATTAATACTGACGTTATTTAAGGTTCCTCCAGAGATATTAGTGAATTCTACATAGAAAATTTCAGCATCTCCGCAGACAGTGATTCCTTCAGGTTCAGAGCTATCAAAAGTTATATTTTGAGCATGTAGCTGAAAGAGCGAAATGGAAAAAAACAGGAGGAAGGTTAATACGGTTTTAAGACGTAAAGACGTAAAGTTAGAAGTCATCAAAAGTAGTTTGTGTGTTATTAAATTCAACAATTATTCGGTTAATACCAGGGGATAAAACAGGAGGGTATATATTCGGAGGAAAAGATGAGAAGATCTATCAAACTTGTTGATATAGCAAAACCACCTTTCTAATAATCTAATTTGATTATTAATGAAAGCTGGATTGAGAACTATTGAAATAGCAAAAAACTAAATCAATAATTAAATATGTTTTGTTGAAAAGGTATTTACCAGTTGATTGGTATTTATAGAAGATCAAAAATGGTTCCAAACAACAGTAAAAAAATAAATTATTTTCGAATTTTATAAGAAACCCGGAGTTCGACTACTCCTTTATAAGAATCTAGCATAGAATCAAAGGCTGTATCAAAATCATAACTCATTGAAACTTCAATTGTACGAATGCTTATTCCTGCCTCTGCTATAAAAGCTGCACCTATTCGTTTTCCTAATCCGACATGCATTGCATAATTTGGAGAAAACAAACGCTTCAATTTTAGTCCTACTAATTGTTCTGAATCTACTTCGAGACGATTATGAAAAACATATAGAGACGCAATAGATTTTTCACCCCAAGGAAGAGTGGCCAATCCAAAAGCTGAAACGCCTACCCGAACGGGTTCTTTTTTAAAATCATAAAACCCTAATGATGATTGATTGATATGATTCAACGTAAAACCAAAATTAGTACTCAGTCGTTCAAAATGTTTTTTGCCTAGTAAACTAACATTTAGTACTGGTACTATTTGATTAGTCAAAGAAAACGATTCTCCATTACTTATAGCGGAACTAAATCCTTGACCTGTAACATATTGATTGTCGAACTCTATTAAACTCTCTTGGAACCGTTGTTGCAAAACACCTCCTCCAGCACCAAAAACTATCGCATCTCCCGCTTCGTTTAATACTTTTTTATACGTAAAATTCAAGATTATTTTAGATCGCTTTAAGGATGCAGCACCAGCATCATTTTGGATAACTCTGGTACCGAACGTGAAATCATTTACTTTATGCTGATAGGAAAATAACATCGTTCTAAATGGAGTCATTTCAACATTTAGACTTCGATAAGCTAAATCTATTTGCCCATTCGCTTCATTTAATGCAAAAGCAGCAGGAATATTTAAAGCCTGATTTGCTTCTAATTGAGAAAATTGAAAATCTTGAGCGATTCCATATACTCCAATAAAGAAGAACAAATAAACTAAAACGATTTTTTTCATTAGACTTTTCTAATTTTTTTATTTCAATAAGGCGATCCTACCGGTTATCTTTTTGTCAACACCAAGAAGATCGGTATAATTCAACTGATAAATATAATTCCCAATTGGCGCTTTTTTATTGTTTGAGTTTCCATCCCATCCCAAGGATTGGTTGTTAGATTCAAACATTAATTGTCCTTGATCATTAAAAACTTTGAAATGCATTCTATCAATATCCGTTCCCCGAACCATGACAAAATCATTTTGCCCATCTCCATTTGGCGTAAAACCAGATGCGACAAATACATCATCTCGAGGCTCCGTATCTGATTCAGAAAAAACACGAATAAAATTTGATAAAGTAAGCGTATTGGAACAACCTCGATCATCTATTCCAAAAAGACTTACATCATATATTCCGATATTTGGATAG
>CAYXQH010000635.1:0-3904 GCA_964467425.1 uncultured Saprospiraceae bacterium | reverse complement strand
GTTGCCATACAAATCAGGGCGATAGAAGCGTTTGCATACTTTATTGAAGCAAAAAAAGCAATCCAGTGGAGAGCAATCAGGACACCGATACCCATATATTTTAGGACAAGTGGACGTGGAATAGATTGGAGTGATTTGCCAAAGCGAATAAAAAATAACAGGCTTATACTCGTAATAAATACCCGCCACCAGACTAAAACAATGGCGGATAATTGGATCAAATCACCCAATATAGCAGTGAGACCAGCTAATAAAACAGCAATGTGAAGCTGAAAATATGCCTTTTGAGTCTTCGTCATAACGTTATTTTGCTACCTTTTGCCGTTATTTTCTAGTGTAAAAGAACAAAAAAACAAGTGAATTTTTTATCTTAGCCTAAAATTATTAGGTATTACAACATATATTAAAAATAAAACTACATGTCAGTACAAGTCGGGGAGAAGGCTCCCAATTTTAAACTTAGAGCAACAGATAAATCAGAGATTTCATTAGAAGATTATAAAGGGAAAAAGGTTGTTTTATTATTTTTTCCATTAGCCTTTACGGGAGTTTGTACCACGGAATTGTGCTCTATGAGAGATGATATTGGAACATATGAGGGGCTTGATGCCCAGGTTTTAGCTGTTTCGGTGGATTCCCTTTTTACTTTAGAGCAATTTAAAAACCAGCAAAATTATAACTTTCCTTTACTTTCCGATTTCAATAAAACCGTTTCCAGAGCTTATGGCGCTTTATATGAAGATTTTGTTTTGGATATGAAAGGCGTTTCCAAACGATCTGCCTTTGTAATTGATAAAGAAGGAGCAGTACAGTATGCTGAAGTTTTGGACAGTGCAGGAGATTTGCCAAATTTTGGGGCAATTAAAGAAACTTTATCCAGCTTAAATTAGTTAGTATAACGGAATTATATCGGTAAGATTTTTGCCGTTTGAAAATAAATTGTTTAATACCCTTCAAGGGATTTAAATTTTTTAAGAAATGCTTTACAATAATGGATTTGATGAACAAGTAGAAGAGTTACTCTTAGAAGACGAAGTAACAGATGTCGGTAAGAAAGCTCAGATTATTGTTTATAATGATGATCACAATACCTTTGATTGGGTGATAGAATGCTTTGTGAAAGTGTTGAAACATTCAGCCGAACAAGCGGAGCAGTGTTCTTTAATTATTCACTTTAAAGGAAAAGCTAGTGTAAAAACTGCATCGAAGAATATATTAAAGCCTTTTAAAGATGCCTTAACCGATAAGGGACTTTCTGCTGTGATCGAAGAATTCGAAGATTAATATTTTAAAAACGATAGTATAAAAAGGTGTGGCTCGCTGAATGCGGTCACACCTTTTTTAAGATAAAAAAAATACATGCCTGTTTTTTGGCTTTCTGATAAAGACATGAGCTTCCCACACCCTGAGCTTGCCAATGAAGATGGTATCCTTGCCATTGGTGGTGACTTGTCGGTCAAAAGATTGTTGCTTGCTTATAATCAAGGTCTCTTTCCCTGGTACAATCCTGAAGATCCTATTCTTTGGTGGTGCCCCGATCCAAGATTTGTGTTATACCCTCATGCTTTGAAGATTGCTAAAAGTATGCGATCCTATTTTAATCAGCGAAAATTTGAAGTTACCTTCGATCGTAATTTTGAAGAAGTGATGCGAAATTGCAAAAATCAGGTTCGAAAAGGGCAAAGTGGAGGAACCTGGATCTCTGAAGAAATGGTACAATCTTATTCTATTTTACATGCAAAAGGTTACGCACATTCTGTTGAAGTTTGGAACGGGGAGGAATTGGTTGGAGGACTTTATGGTGTTAGTCTCGGCAAAGTATTTTTCGGAGAATCTATGTTTTCCAAAGAAAGTAATGCGTCTAAAGTTGGATTTATTACGCTGGTAAAATATCTAATCGCACACGATTATGAGCTGATTGATTGTCAACAGGAAACGGCGCATTTAAAAAGTCTTGGCGGGGAAAATATTTCAAGAAAGGCCTTTTTAGAAATCGTTAATAAAAACCAAGCGCATCCTGACCTTCCTGGCAGGTGGAATAAATCGGGGGCAGATTTATTCGATTTTGTGTTAAAGTCTTAGTATAAAAATATACCCCACCCATTCCTTGCCAAAAACTTTTATCTTTGCCTTAACCTATACAACACTAAAAATGCGGCAAATTACCTTTTCCTTCTTCCTTCTGATTATTCTATGTTCTTTTTCAACGGACAATGCGAAAAAATATCCTCAGGATTATTTTCGCTCTCCAGTAGATCGAGCTATTTTTTTATCCGGAACCTTTGGTGAGTTACGCCCCAATCATTTTCATGCAGGAATTGATATCAAAGCCTATAATGGGAAGGTTGGACAGCCACTTTATGCGGCAGCAGAAGGTTACGTTTCTAGAATAAAAGTATCTGCCGGAGGATATGGAAATGTACTTTATATCAATCATCCTGAAGGTTATACCACCGTTTATGCACACATGTATAAGTTTGAAGATCGGATTGCAAAATATGTAAAGCAAGAGCAGTATAACAAAAAAACGTTTGAGATCGAACTCTTTCCAGAACAAGATAAATTTGTTTTTAACAAAGGTGATGTCATCGGGAAATTAGGAACCTCCGGGCGATCCTTCGGACCGCATTTACATTTTGAAGTTCGAGATTCCCGAACAGAAAAACCAATCAACCCTTTGCTTTTTGGATTTGAAGTAAGAGATAATATTCCTCCAAAACTGCATCAGCTGAAAGCTTACTTTTTAAATAATAAATTAAACTCCATAGATACGAAGACTTATAATTTGATCAAGTTATCTAGCAGGAAATATAAAATTAAAGGAGACACACTTAACCTTGGAGCATGGCGAGTAGGCTTTGGGATAAAGGCCTATGATCATATGAATGGTGCGTCAAACTGGAACGGCGTTTATAAAACAGAAATGTTTCAGGATGACGAACTGGCGTATAATTATGAGATGGAAACATTCGCTTTTAGTGAGAGTCGATACATCAATGCGCATTTGGATTATGAAGAGCAGGTGTCTAAAAAAAGTTATTTCAATCGATGTTTTCGATTGCCTGGCAATAAGCTTTCGATTTATGAAGAAGGTGCTTCAAAAGGGCTGATCAAGCTAAGTAATAAAAAGGCAACTAAAATAACAATGGATGTATCAGATGCAGAAGGTAATGGAGCTGTGCTGGAGTTTTGGGTGAAAAGAGGAAATGTAAAAGAGCCCGTTTCTGAATCGTTCAATTATGTACTGCCACATAATGAAGAAAATGTAATAGACAATACGTCGGTTCGTGTTCATTTTCCATTAGGAACTTTTTATGAAGATTTGTATTTAAAATATCGAACCTCAAGAGATGATAGTCAGCATGTGTATTCCCTGGTTTACCATATTCATGATTATAAAACACCGGTGCATAAGTATTATGATATTGCCATTGAGCCAGAGAGTTTGCCTGAAGAATTAAGAAGCAAAGCCTTTATTGCTTACTGCGGAAAGGACCATGAAGTAGAAAATACTGGCGGAAAATGGAAAGATGGAAAACTCACGGCTAAAGTGCGAGACCTTGGAGATTTTTGTATTATGGTAGATACCAAAGCACCAACAATTACGCCGATCAGCTTTAGGTCGAATATGAAAGGCTACTCGAAAATGAGCTTCAAAATAAAAGATAATTTCGAAACCTCTGGCCGTGCAGCAGGGATGAAGTATAAAGCATCAGTGGATGGTGTCTGGATTTTATTAGAATACGATTCTAAAAATGATTTGTTGATTCATCGATTTGATGGAACGATAAAACCTGGAAAACATACGCTTAAATTAGTAGTGACAGACAACAGAGGAAATGAAAAAGTCTTAGAACGGCAGTTTACCAGATAGCTGTGCTGTTTTATCTGATCTCTTCTATGT